>CAMAVT010000007.1 GCA_945861775.1 Bifidobacterium breve | reverse complement strand
AGAGGCCGCTGCCGGTAAAGGTTTAGTGGCTGGTGCTCGGGGAACCTTCATGGTTGCCCCTGATGGTCAAACTATGCTCGCGGCCCAGTACCCGGTTGTCTTTGCGGCGGCCCGTGAGGATGGCGCTTTAGCCGAGGCTTACGAACGGTTCGAAAAAGTGAACACTGGACTGCTCGCCCTGTTTACCGATTGGCAGACCGTGCCGACGGGTTCAACTCGGATCCCCAATGATCATGAAGATAAGGATTATGACAATGGGATTATCGACCGACTCGGCGATCTTCATGAGCGAGCTGAGCGAGTGGTAGGCCGGTGTGCAGAGGCCCAGCCTCGATTGACGAGGTATCTCGAACGGCTCGAATCAGCGTATGACCGAGTGCTTGCAGGGGAAATTGACTGGGTCAGTGGCGTCCGTATCGATAGTTACCACACCGTTTGGTTTGAGCTGCACGAAGATCTTCTTCGCATGCTCGGCCGCACACGTCAGGAGTAGTGATGTCCGAATCGCGCGTGATCTGTCTTGAAGGAACCCAACTTCCCGAACGTGAACTCATTGGTGGTAAAGCCTGGAGTATCGGTCGCATGTTGAGTTTGGGTCTTCGAGTTCCTCCTGCTTTCGTTTTACCGGTCAGTGAGTGCAGTAGGTACCACGAGTGCGGTGCGGTTTTAGAGGATGAAGTTTGGGCCGGCGTACTCGATGGCATCGCCTACCTCGAATCGATGACCGGCAGGAAATTCGGAGACCCTGAAGCGCCACTTCTGGTCTCGGTCCGCTCTGGTGCGGCGGTAAGCATGCCCGGCATGATGGACACCGTTCTCAACCTTGGAGTCACTGACGGGGTTGAAGTTGGCCTTGCCAACCTCACCGGAAATCCCGAGTACGCACTCGATACCCATGCGCGCTTCTGTCACCAATACGGCGATATTGTCCTCAAAGCAGATCTTGAAACCTATAGCGGTGGCGTAAGCGCCGAAGAAGTGCGAGCACAAGTTCTCGAAGACACTGACGAGGAAATACCACGGGACCCTTTTAAGCAGCTGAGTGGCGCAATAAGCGCGGTCTTTAATTCATGGGATTCTTCACGAGCAAAAGCGTATCGCCGTCACTGGAATATCGACGATGTCGGCGGCACCGCCGTAACGGTGCAGGCAATGGTGTTCGGAAATCTCGGCGATCGCTCGGGCACCGGCGTCCTGTTCACTCGCAACCCACTTTCGGGTGATCCAAAACCTTATGGTGAGTGGTTGCCCGGTGGTCAAGGTGATGACGTGGTGGGTGGAACGCACGCAGTCCAAGACATGGTGACACTGGAAACTGCTATGCCTGATGTTCATGAAGAATTACTTGAATGGGCAAATATCCTCGAACGTGAGCATAGTGAAGTTCAAGATATCGAGTTCACGGTTCAAGAAGGGCGCCTGTATCTACTTCAGACCCGATCGGCAAAGCGTTCCCCGCAAGCAGCAATCCGAATCGCGGTAGATCTAGCGGGCGAAGGCGTAATAACTTCAGAAGAAGCAGTAGCGAGAGTCACGCCAGAGCAAGTGCGAACCGTCTTGCTTCCCAAACTTGACCCGGTGCATAGTGAAAAACATTTGGCCGCAAGTGGTGAGCCCGCCTGTCCTGGTGTTGCATGTGGGATCGGTGTAATTGATCCCGATGAAGCAGAGCGACGCACAGCCGAAGGCGAGTCAATTGTTTTGGTTCGCCCCAACACGAGCCCGAATGATGTACACGGCATGATCGCAGCCGTCGCGGTTGTTACCGAACTTGGCGGATCGACCTCTCATGCGGCCGTGGTTACCCGGGCTTTGGGCAGACCAAGCGTTGTGGGTGTAGGTGAGGGAGTGGCGCAAAGTTTGGCCGGCAAGTTACTCACCGTTGACGGTGAAGGTGGACGCGTCTATCTCGGCGAGATGCCCATGATTGAGACCGGCATTTCTGACGACCTTTGGCTGACCCAGTTCGCCAACTGGGCGCAAGATTGTGCACCGATCGACGTAGTGGAGTCAGACTCCGGTGACGTATTGGATCTTGATGCAGCCGGGTTCGGTGTTGGTATTGAAGGTAGCAGTGTTGATTTTGTTGGTTTAGCTTCACTCTTGGTTGGTGCTACGTGTGTACGCGGTTCCTTACTATCAACCCCCGCGGGGATGAAAGCGGCACTTGATGCTGGCGTCTCGCGAGTAGTTGCTCGGCCGGTTCTCCCCATTCAAGTTCTTGCAGTCAGAGTTGCGCGAGATAAATGATCGCGGAAGTGATTAATCCATAAAGTGAACAATTGGGAAACTGGGAAGCCAGCGCAACAAAATCTATAAGATTAAGCATGCCAAATTTACAAGCTGAATTACGTCCGATTCGAGTTAAAACAACGTGGGTCACCTATTTGTTAATGGGAGCCTACGGGGCTTGGGTCTACGCATTTGGCGCGACGCGTGCGTCGCTCACTGATGAGCAGGGCATCTCTTTAACTGTCGCAGGCCTCTATGGAACTGCTGTAGCTTTCGGGTTAGTCGTGATGGCCGGGCTCAATGCTCGAGTGGCGGGAAAACTGGGTCGCGGTGGAAGCATGAGGCTCGGGTCATGTGTCGTTATTGCCGGCATTTTGGTAATCACGAGCGGACTTCCATTTGCGGTTACGTTGATTGGTGCCTTCATCACAGCATGTGGTGGCGCACTTGCCGTGTCCGGTGTGAGCGCGTTTGTGAGCGCCCAACAGGGATTGGCCGCACCCGCTGCATTGTCTGAGGCGAGCGCGTTAGCTGCGATTGGGAGTTTTATTGGCCCGGTAGTTGCGGGAGTAGGAATTGCAATTGGTTGGGGTTGGCGCCCAGCCCTGTGGGCAGTTGCCCTGTGCTTTCTTCTTGTTGAGATCCTTCGAGGCCGAAATGTGCACGAGTATGACGGCCACGGAGACACACGCGAGTTGCCAAGCAAAATGCGTGACCTACCGAAATTGTTTTGGTGGACAGCACTCACCATGCTTCCCGCCGCAGGTATTGAGTACTGCTTGGCACTGTGGAGTACCGACTACCTTAAAGAGCGCGGTGGGTTAGATGGCGGCGCCGAGCAAGCGGCTTTGGTCAGTATCGTTGTTGGACTATTGATTGGCAGGGTCGTTGGTAGTCGGTTGGCAGAGCACATGAATCCAGAGCGACTTTTGACGGGAGCTTTCGCACTGAGTGGCTTGGCCTTTTTGGTCGTATGGTCAATCCCAAATATTTGGATTATGTTGCTATTTCTCGTAATAACGGGGTGTGGAGTGGGCTTGCACTGGCCCCTAGCAATAGGCCGCTCTATCCGCAGCGCACCACAATTTGCGGACCGAGCAGCCGGTACCGGATTGATGGCGGCGGGCATCGCGGTCATGATTGCTCCGTTTGCGCTCGGTGCAATGGCAGATGGGTTCGGACTGCAATGGGCATTTCTTATTGTTCCCGCGTTAGCGCTTCTGGGTGTTGCATTGGTGGTTTTTCGTCCCGTACCAATGCTGGTCAGTGGTACTAGCGAATAGAGAAGCCGCCGTCAGTTACTTGGTAGCCACCGGTGATGTTTGCTGAGTCATCACTTGCAAGAAAAGCGACTAACTTCGCGACATCATCAGGGGAACCCATACGTCCGATCGGGTGCATTGATGCGAGCTCGTTGAACACCTCTGGTGACAACGCATTGCGAACGAGGTCCGTGCTCACGAAGCCCGGGCCAACGGCATTGACTCGAATACCGACTGACGCGTAGTCCAAGGCGGCACTTCGGGTCATGCCCAAGACCGCGTGCTTGGATGTTGTGTAGGCGGCAGCATTGGGCCACGCGATGCTGCTCAGTATCGATCCCATGTTAATAATGGAACCGCCACCGCCGGCGATCATTGCTGGAATTTCTGCGAGCATGCTAAAAAAGACCCCGTCAATATTGATATCCAATGTCTTGCGCCACAGTTCCGGAGTCAGCTCCGCGATGGGGAGTTGTTCGGCGCTTATGCCAGCGTTGTTCACAGCAATGTCTAGCCGTCCGTGGTCGTGCACCGTTTTCTCGACAAGGGCTACGAGCGCTTCAGGCTCACGGACATCTGTCATCGAATAAGTCGCATTGCCGCCGGTGCTCGTAATCTCGGTAGCGACCTGTTGCGCCGCAGTAGCGTTTATGTCGCTGACCACGACGGTTGCTCCTCGTCGTGCTAATTCACGCGCGCAAGCAGCGCCGATTCCTGCGCCAGCCCCCGTAACAATTGCGATTCGTCCATCAAGATTTCCCACTTGGACACCCCTTTCCCATCAACATGCACAAATAGTTTGGGGGTGGGTCAAGAATCTGACCCACCCCCAACACAATGGTTGAAGCTCAGCCGCCCAGTGGGGCTTCACCAGCCGCAATACGGATGGCATCAATGTCAGCGCGGGAAAGGCCAGCTCCCTTACCCTTCAACAAACGCGAGTTTTCTTGCGTTGCCTTGTAAAGGTTATTTGCTTCAGGGGATGCGTAGTTGTACTTGATCCATGAATCGTCGTAGATCTTGGATCCGGCAGCAACGGGACCTGAGACAAACTTGCGAGCTGCTGCGTTGCACTCGTCCTGGGTCAACTTGCCTTGAGTTGTCGTGTACTTCTGGGTCTTTGGTGGAAGTGAAGTACTTCCGGAACGAATTGGGCCCACCGAAGCGGTCCACTCGTTACCTTCAAGAACCGAATACGGAATAGCCGACCACATGTCATTGGGTTGATCCGACCACTTGTTCATGTTGTACGGGTTATTCTGCTGGCTGCTGAGAGAGATGTATCCGACCAACTCAGCGATAGCGTGGTTTCCGTATTCATCATTCATGATTGGCTTGAGGCGCTGTGTGCGTTCTTCAAGTTGCATCCAGTCATTCTGCTCGTAGACGCCTGCAAAGTGAGCAAGGTCCTTAGCAACCGCGTAGTAGACCAACGCACCTGCATCAATCATTTGATCACGCGACCAGCCTGAAATTCGTTTCCACAATTCTGATGTCGCCGTGGCCATCGTTTCGCGACTGTGATCAAGGTAATCCGCTAGGTCACTTGCGTTATTCATGTGAACTGGCAGGTAACCGTTGGAGAGGTAATCAGATGTGTAGAGACCGACGGCGATCATGTTGTCGTGGTCATATGAAGGTGTAGCTTCGAATGAACCCCAGTCGTCGACAATGTTGAAATGAGTATCTTTCATGATGACCGGCATGGTCAGGTTGTTGTACTCAATGTCGGCTGTGACTCCATCTAGCCAGGGGTAGTCGCCCTCAGCCAAGTCAATGAAATCTCGAACGAGCATTTCATTGTTTCCCACCTTGTATGGTCCACTGTTGTTAATGCCGAGTCGGCACTCACAGTTCTTCAGGAATGCATACTGCGATGCTGTTGCCAAGAAACGTACTACAGCGCTATGTAGTTTGTCTCCGGGCTTACACCCGAGTGCATCGGCTTCAAAAACTTGAAGTGTGCGCTCCGGGTGTATTTGACCCTTGTTGTTGTCATCACTGTTGAGAATGTATGAGTTCTGTCGGTGATACCCGAGGTTGACGCGACGCGTGAAATCGAGAACGAACTTCATGTCGTCGATGCCATCGGTTGCATTGATCATGCCCATGTCCATGAGGAATTGGCGACCACCCAAATAGAACTGCTGAATGATTCCGAGCATGATCGTGTTTACGCCCGTAGATACTTCACGGGCACGATCACCGATCTCTTCCGCTGGCATTGCTGCATCAATCTTGCGCAGCAGTTCTGGGTAGCGATACCAGCAGTTGTAGTACGAGAGAGCGATGTAGGGGTTTACCGGAAAGAGTTTTGACTCCTGAACGGTTCGGGTCGTGCACTGCCAGTAAAAGATGTCACTGGATTTGCGGATCCAAGCGTTGTCCGCAAGTAGTTCGGCGTAGGTGTAATTCGATGCCATGAGATTCAGTTCCCCTTTCAGGAGATTTTCACGATTAGGGCACGGGCAGCGTCATCACGCTCTGCGTATGCATTGGCCGCGGCTTTTGAGTACTCAACAAGAATGCGATCTCCCTCAACAAGTCCGTCGAGTTCAGATGCCATCAGGCAAGGGATGCCATATTCACGGGTAAGGATGCCGAGGTGTGAACGGATGGTTGCACCCATGCAAACGACTCCAGCAAAACCTTCCAGAATAGGTGCGGTCAAGGTGCCACCTGAATCATCAATGATCGCAATCGTTCCCTCGGGAACGCCATTGATCAGCATGTCCATGACCACGTCGACCGTACCGACAAAGCGGGCGGTGCCTTCTAGATCTTGGGCCGCAAATACGTTGTCGCCGGTGCCAACGATGAGGCGTCCCTGTGCGTCTTTGCCTTGTGTGCCAGAGTCGCCGACTCCTTGAACGGGCTTGTACTTGTTTGGTTCTTCAATGAACGAGATCTGGGCCGATGTCTCGAAAAGGTAGCCGGTGGCTAGCAACTGCTGCTCGATATTCTCAAAGTCGGCGCGGGTTAGTTCAAGGCTAGGATCGCCTACCGCTTCCTCCCAAGTTTTACCCGAAGCTGCGAATTTCTCGGCTACTAAGCGCCGAATAGCCGAGTGGTAGAACTCAACGGTGGGCATCATGGCTTCCTTGCCCCACTTGTCGTCGATAATCTTTGGCTGGCTCATGGACCCTCCTTTGGTGGCTGGACATTCGGGAACGGTCGTCCGCGAATATGTCGGTGAAGACGTCGGAACTATAGCAAGTGTCTGGGGGTAACGCCGGGCTAAATAGAAATATTTCACCCGCCCCAACCCGCATAAACCCTCACCAATAAGCGTGTGATCTATTAGGAAGGGTCACCCCGGCTGTCCTTGCAACATCAGATGTTTGCTGCTAATCAGGTCTCATCAGATACTGCGCGAGATTCTCGGCGAGTACTGAAGGCCCCTAGTGCTATCGCACAAAGAATGGCGGCGCCGCCGATAATCTGGCCAGCCAAGACCGGTTGGCCAAGGATCAGGGCCGAGCCGATAATCGCCACAACGGTCTGCAGACTCAACAGCACCGACGATGGTGCCGGACCCAGTGCGGCCAACATGACGTACATTCCGGCTGTTCCCAGTCCGGTGAGTGCCCCGGAAATTACGAGGGTAAGCCACGCTCGCCCAGAAAAAGACTCCAATTCTCCTAATGGGAGAGCAATGAGCAATGTTGATGCTGCGACCCCAAGGGAAACCCACGCCGCGGCGACAATGGCGGGTGTCTCAGGGATGAGCCGCTTATTGACAAGCAGAAAGCCAGCAACGAAGCAGGCGGACCCCAATGCCAAAGCGATACCGATCGGTTCAATGGTGACTTCGCGCCCCGTTGCCACAACTAAGGCGGCTCCGACGACACATAGCCCGGCCGATCCGGCTGATATCCATGACCATCTTCGAATCCCAAGGACTAAAGATGCCAGGAGCACAATCACCGGATACGTGTAAAAAAGGAGTGACACGGAGGCAACCGTGCCGAAATTAAGTGCGTTATAAAACAAAACAGCTTGGAGTCCGTACACGAATGCCCCGAGCAACACTGCTGGGATTCGCTCTCCCTTGCGCGGTAACACCGATTGGCGGGTTATTACGACAATGGCAAGGCACACAATCCCCGCCACTAGATAACGGACCCCAACTGCTGCGAATGGCTTGATACCCTCTTCAACCAGAACGGCTTGCAGGATAACCGTCAAACCAAAGAGCAGTACAGTTATGAAACCGACAATGAGGCCACGAGTGTGGGCGCTCATGTTGACCGACCGAGGAGTGAGATATGAGTGTTGTTGTTGCCGGTGGCAGTAAAGGAATTGGACTTGAACTTGCACACGCTGTGAGCGAGCCCGGGGAGAACGTTGTCATCGGGTATGGCTCCGATGACGCGGCCGCGGAGTTGGCCCGGTTGCGCTTGGAGGCCGCCGGCCGACTCGTAACCATTGTGCGCTCTGATACCGGAACCCAAGAAGGCGTGAAGGAACTCATTGCGGCCGCCACCGCGTTGGCAGAACCTATTCGGGTCTTGATCCACAGCACCGTGCGAGTAGTTACTGGGCCACTTATGGAACTCAGTGACGAGGACCTTGCCCACACCTTGGCCGTGAATGCTACGTCTTTGTTGTGGCTCACTCGTGCTGCCCGGCCGCTTTTGGAACGGGGAAGTTCGGTTTTGTACCTCACCAGTCGGGGTGTGCGCACCTACGTTGCCGGCTACGGCACGGTTGGACCCGCAAAGTCTTATGCCGACGGTCTCATTCGATACCTGGCTGTTGAACTTGCCCCGTTCGGCATTCGCGTCAACGGTCTTGCCCCCAGTACCCAGGACACCGACGCGCTGCGTGATGTTTTTGGTGACCGGACCGACGAAGTTATCGCGGCAGCCAAAGCAAAGAACCCCAGTGGGCGTCTGGTTGTGCCCGAGGACTACTGCGCGACCGCGCGCTTCCTCGTCTCCAGTGATGCGTCCATGATCACGGGCCAATCGCTGTTTGTCTATGGTGGAGCTGATCTGCTGGGCTAAGCCCAGATTCTCAGGCACCCGACCTGCGGAGCACGATGTCCATTGACTCAGTTGCAACGCGGGCGTAGGGCGCGTTGATTGCGGAGACCAGTTGCCGAACCTGCAGCACCTCGGAGCTGGCGAGTGGATAGTCACGCTTGGTTGGGCCGGCCGCATGCATTGCGTCAAGGTCGAACTGCGGTACCAGTGCCTTCAGGACCAACTCGTCGTCATCGGTCGTTCCAAATTTCTTGCGCAGTTCATCTTCGGTGGGTTGCTCGGGCGGATTAGCAAAGATTTCCGCGGCTCGAGGCGCGGCCATGATGCGATCAAGAGTGTCGGGCTCAATGGGAGCCGGAGTCTCCCCGTAATAACCCGCGGCGTACTGGACGACCTCGTCGGGCACCACGGAGTAGCGGTTTCCGGTAACAACGTTGAGCACGGCTTGGATGCCGACCAACTGACTAAAAGGCGTCACCATCATTGGGTAACCCAATTCGCGACGAACACGAGCGGTCTCTTCGAGTACCTCTCCCATGCGGTCCGTCATCCCGTACTGCTCGAGTTGGGCTTTCAATGTGCCGGTCATGCCACCAGGAATCTGGTGTTGAAGACTGAACAGGTCATACTCGGCAAATTGATTTACCAGATGCCCCTCTTGTTTTCCCACCCGTTCGAAGTGGTCTGAGACCGATGCCAAAAGGGAACCATTAACTGAGTGCGTGTAACCCATCAGTTCAATGTTGCGAATCATGCTTTCGGTACTGGGAGTCGATGGACCGTTTGCCATCGAGCGCACTGTCGTGTGCAGCACTTTCACGCCAAGTCGAACAGCTTCACAGTAGGCCATTCCCGAGATACCCATCAGGTTGTTGGAGTGCATCTCGATTGGCTTGCCACCTGCGTTTTCGACAAAGGTCGGAACAAGTGTTCGTAGACGGTCGGTATGTAGCACACCCGCGGTGTCATATAAAAGAATCGTGTCAACCTCGGGGATGGCTGCGAGTTTACGGACTTTGTCGGCGTAGTACTCGTCGGTGTGAATGGGAGACATGGCGAAAATGACCGTGCCAGCCACTTCTGAGTCATATTGCTTTGCGATTCGCGCGAGACGGGCCATCTTGTCGATGTTGAATAGGCCGTCGTAGATCCAGTAGCTTCGGACACCGTGCTCGTTGAGTTGCCGCATCCAGATGTCCATCAGTGCGTCGGGGGTGGTGCCAAAACTGATGCACGCATTCGACCGCATCCCACCGCGCACGGGCGTACGACGGATAGCACCCATCAACAGGTCCAGTCCCTGCCATGGATTTTCGCGCTTATATTTGATGAGTACTTCAAAGAAGGAACTCGCGGCGGCGTCAATTACTTTGAAGCCGGCGCGGTCCAAAATGGGTGCCACCGGAAGTGCCATGGCGGCTTGCATGCGCATGCCCCACAAACTTTGTTGTCCGTCACGCAGTGTGCTGTCAAGAAAATCAATGTGGGTCATGGCTGCTCCTTAATTGTGCTGGTGATTGGGGTTTCGAGGGTTGCACGTAGTTCGTTTTTGAGGACTTTCCCCGCTCCGTTACGCGGAAGGGTTGAGACCTGGTGGTACTCCTTTGGGCGTTTGTAGCGAGCTATGTTCGCTATGCAGTAGGCGTCAAGTTCAGCCTCTGAAATGTTGCCGGCGGTTGTGGGGACAATGAAAGCCACCACGCGCTCACCCCATTCGTCATCGGGCATTCCTATCACGGCGACGTCAGTCACGGTGTCATGTGAGAGGAGGACATCTTCAACTTCCCGGGGGTACACATTGGCTCCACCGGTAATGACGAGATCTTTACTGCGGTCGAGCAAGGTGAGGGCGCCGTTATTGAACACCCCGATATCGCCGGTATGCAGCCAGCCGTCGCGGACCGCCTCTGCTGTCGCGGTTGGCCGCTCCCAGTAGCCCGACATGACGGTGGGTCCACGAACCGTGATTTCACCGGGCTCACCATCAGGACATGTGCGAGCGTCGTTGTCGACAACGCGCACCTCGGTTCCAATTCGCGGATAGCCGACACTGCGCAGCAGATCAAGATCTGAAGTGGCAACGGCGCTACCGATACTGCGTGCATCAAGGGCCGTGATTGTGCATGGAGTTTCACCTTGACCGTAGCCATTCCAAATTCGTGGTCCGAAAACTTCGACACCCGTGACCAGGTCGTTGACCAGCACCGGCGCTGCACCGACAAGGACCGTGCCCATGTGCTCGGCTGCACGCGGGTCCGACTCGGGGGCATTGACAAGTCTGCGCAAAAGAACCGGGGGTGCGAACAGACTCAGGGCTGACTGGTCTGCGAGAAGTGACCACGTTTCGGCCGGGTCGGCAGTGCACGACTCAGGTACAACCTGGCGTCCCCCTCGAGCGATGAAGGGAAGTGAAAAAAGCCCACCGGCATGACTCATGAGCGCGAGATGTAGTAGCCCCGAACGTTCGTCGAGGGGCTCGACATCACTGAGATAAGCGAAAGTCATTGCCATGAGGTTGCCATGTGAGAGAACAGCACCCTTGGGAGTTCCGGTGGTCCCACTGGTGTAGAAAATCCAAGCTGGGTCAAATGATTCCATTACCCGCGGCGGTTCGGCGTGATCAGCAACGATCACCTCCCGGCATTCAAGCACAGGGCATGGGGCCGACTCGGTCGCTAACTCGTGGGCTTTACTCGTTGACACGAGACATAGTGATGATCGTGAGTCGAGGAGTAATGCAACTACTTCACGAGGATGCAGCATCGCGCTGAGGGGGATAGCTGTCGCACCGGTCCACCAGATTGCGAGCAGGTATTCGAGATAATCCGGGCTGTTTTCAGCGTAAATTGCAACCCGATGCCCAGGACCGATGCCATGTTGCTTGGTCAAGGTGTGGGCTCGGCCAGCCACCTGCTGAGCAAGACTTCGAAATGTTGCGATGGGCTGGTTTCCCGACGCTAGTGCTACCGAAAAAGGGACGCGTCGAGCCGATGCAACCAGGAGTTCCGCCAGGTTCATTTGCCCCGCGCCTCGAGCAGCGTCACCGCCACGGCGGCCTCCTCTACCCCGACAAGCCCGCCACTATTTTCAGCAAGCGCGATCCTCGCACCGTCAACCTGTCGCGCCCCCGCATCACCCCGAAGTTGAGTGACGAGTTCATGGATCTGCGCTAGTCCGGTCGCGCCAATCGGGTGTCCGCGTGACTCCAGTCCTCCCGAAGGATTAACGGGAATTGATCCACCAATGGCTGTATCGCCGCGCTGCGCTGCCGCACCGCCGTCACCGTAGGGAACAAGTCCCATATGTTCAATCTGTTGTACTTCACCGACAGCTGTGGCGTCGTGTACTTCTGCGACGTCGACGTCTGCGGGTGTGAGCCCTGCCTCTTTATACGCACGAAGGGCAGTGCGATGGCTGACGTGGTCTTGGGGATCTTTGCCATCCCAGGCGCCTCCATGTCCGAGCGCAATGCCTCGAATAACGATGGCCCGCTCGGGAGATGCTGCATTGGCGAGGTGTGACACCACTGCCGCCGCTGCTCCATCACTGACGGGTGAACACATGGGGACCGTGAGTGGCCACACAACTTGTTTGCTGGCGAGGATCTCCTCAACGGTGAAGGGCTTTTGGAATTGAGCGTTGGGGTTGTGCACCGAGTGCATGTGATTCTTCGCGCTCACGGCGGCAAACTGCTCGGCAGTGCTGCCAAACCGGGTCATATGATCTCGCGCGAAAGACGCATATATATCCATGAAAACTGTGCGACTCGCCAATTCGATGGCATCTTCGGGTGCAGGTGTTCCACTACCCCAATCAGCGAGTCGAGCAATGCTTTCCTCACGATTCGCGACATCCCAACTCCCCTCAAATGCGGCCAAGATTGCCTCTGGTGCGGCCTGGGTCATCACTTCAGACCCAACCACCAAGGCATGTCGCGCCATGCCCGCGCGAACGTAGGCGGTGGCTACCTGAAGCGCGGTTGTTGCGCTGCAGCAGGCGTTTTCAACGTTAATGATTGGGACTATCCCGAGATCGATCCCGGCCAGCGCGAGTTGGCCGCGGATCCCGTGCTGTCCGTCCATTGCCCCCTGGGTGGAGTTGGCGAACACGACGACCTCGATGTCCGCGGGTGAAATTCCTGAGTCAGTGATTGCGGCCGCGGCTGCTGCGGCAGCCAATGAAGCCACTGATTCATCAGGCTGGCGGCCGAATGGGGTAATACCCACGCCTGAGAGGACAATTGGGTCGCTCACGATTCAACTCCTGGTTCTATTTGGGTCCGATCTATCTGGTTGTGAATATTGCTGCGTACAGGTGATTTCCCTTGGTTCTTTCTCATTGCGAGGTGCTCATTTAGCCAACGTTCTGACTCTGAGACGTGGACGGTTGCGGCCGCATGCGCCAGCGCAGGGTCACGATCGGTCAGGGCTTCAAGAATGAGTTGGTGTGCTGACAAGGTCATGGTTTTCATGCCGACCATCGAGGCGCGCCACACGCGAGCACGCACAGCACGGGAAGAGATTGCATCGAGGATTGAGCAAAGGCTGGTGTTTCCCGTTGCCTCTGCAATCTGGGCGTGGAAGTCCATATCGCGGATAACGAGTTCTTCCGGGTCGTGGGCCTCTCGCATCGAGACCATACTGGCTCGAAGTGCCTCCAGTTGCACATCGGTGATTCGTTGCGCTGCAAGGGCGGTCGACGATGGTTCTAGGAGTCTGCGGACCTCAAAAATGTCAGCGAGAGTCCGGTCTTCCATGAGATCAATGACGAAGGACAACCCGGACAACAGCAATTGGGGTTCGAGGCTGGTCACGTAGGTGCCATCTCCGCGTCGCACGTCAAGTACTTTTGCTTGGCTCAGTGCCTTGACGGCTTCACGAAGCGAACTTCGTGAAATACCCATCGAGAGGGCCAGTTCCTGCTCTGGTGGCAGGCGATCACCCGGTTTGATCTGACCGCTCATGATCAGATCGCGGATTTTGACGATTGTGCTGTCGGTTACGCTCATCCGCGTTCAATCTGGGTTACGAAGGAGAAGGCGAGAGCCGGACGGATTATTTTTAGGGTTTCCATTGTCTTGCTCCATCCATGTCGCTAGTATGCATCAAACATCGGACCTCTGTGTTAGTTATGGGAATCCTGGCGGAGACCCAAGTCGAAAGGATGGCCATGGCCCTCACCCCGGAAGATATCAAAGCGCTCGTTGCTACTTTTGATGCATCCGACTGGGGTGAAATGTCCGTTCGAATCGGAGACACAACACTTGAACTGACCCGAACAGGGCGCCCACCCGAGGTGTCAGCTGACCGCAATTCGGGGTCTCCTGTTGCACAGTCGATTGCTCCCCCCACCCTTGCCACTGCGGCTCCGCAGGCTACCCCCGCTGCTACCCCCGTGTCTGTCAATGAGACACATTCAACCCCCGCTCAGCCGGCGGCCGTCGGTAACACGCCGGACGGTCATAGCGTCAAAGCACCCTCGCTGGGACTTTTTTGGCGCTCACCGCAGCCAGGGGCACCGGAGTTCGTGATTATCGGGCAAGAGGTTGACGCGGAAGACACCGTCGGGATCGTCGAAGTCATGAAACTGATGAATCACGTCAAGGCTGGTGTTTCTGGCACAGTCGTAGCTATTGAACCGGATAACGGTCAGATGGTCGAGTTTGGACAACTCCTCGTCGTTATTCGCCCGCACGAGTAGCGGCGTCGATGGCCCTTCGAAGAGTCCTTGTTGCAAACCGTGGCGAGATAGCGGTCCGCATCATTCGCGCATGCGCCGATGAAGGTGTGGAGTCTGTCGCAATCGTGTCCGAGGCTGACCGTGAAAGCATGGCAGCCTACTTGGCCGACTACGTGGTGTGCATTGGCCCAGGGGCTTCGACGGAAAGTTATTTAGATATAAATCGGGTAATGCAGGCAGCACTTGCAACCGGCTGCGATTCGCTGCACCCAGGTTATGGTTTCCTCGCGGAACGCCCGGAACTTGCTGACGCATGCGTTGAAAATGGAATTATTTTTATCGGGCCCTCAGGTGAAACAATTCGCCGAGGAGGGGACAAAATTCAGGCACGCGCCGTGGCCGAGTCGGTGGGTATCAATACCGGCGCCGGAAGCGCCGCCCTTGAAAGCCTCGAAGAAGCACGCGCCCAAGTAGAGGCAATCGGGCTACCTGTTCTATTGAAGGCCGCGGCTGGCGGTGGTGGTCGTGGCATGGTGCTCGTCAACGAACTTTCCGACCTAGATGAAAAGTTTGCATCAGCCAGCAATGAGGCCCTGCAAGCTTTTGGTGACGGTCGCGTTTATGTTGAAAAGTTCATTACCCAGGCACGGCACGTTGAAGTTCAGATCTTGGCCGACACACATGGTCATGTCATCCATCTCGGTGAACGTGACTGCTCGGCGCAGCGTCGTTACCAAAAGGTGGTGGAAGAAGCCCCGGCTGTTTCAATCCCCCTCGAAGTTCGTGAGGCTTTACATGTTGCCGCCGTTGATCTTTGCCGGGCACTGGACTACGTCGGCGCGGCAACGGTTGAGTTTGTCGTCGACGCAATCACGGGAGAGTTCGCCTTTCTTGAAGTGAATACGCGCGTGCAGGTTGAGCACCCCGTGACCGAGCTTGTTACCGGAGTTGACATTGTTCGCGAGCAACTGCGTATCGCTGCAGGAGAGCCGTTGTCCATCACCCAAGATGAAGTTCACCTTACGGGCCATGCAATTGAGTGTCGGGTCAATGCCGAAGACCCTCGCAACAATTTCATGCCCGCACCTGGACGCGTGACAAAGTGGATCCCACCTCAAGGAGGAGGCGTTCGCATTGATAGCCACGTTTACGGGGGATATCTCATCCCTCCTTACTACGACTCGATGATCGCAAAGGTGCTTACGCACGGTTCGGATCGCGGTGACGCGGTGACGCGAATGGGTCGGGCACTCAAGCATCTGAAAGTCGATGGAGTGACAACAAATCGGGAGTTTTTGATCAGCGTCGTTGCCGACGAGGACTTTGCGCAACAGCGACACCACACGCGGTGGGTCGAGCAGGACTTCCTACCCCGATGGACAAACGAGAACCAACACACCGAATCCAAGGAGAAGATGTCATCGTGACCGAAATCAAGTTCATCGACCAAACCCTCCGCGATGGTCAACAGAGCCTGTGGGGCATGCGGATGCGTGCGGGCCACAGCCTTCCCATTGCCGCCGACATTGACAGTATGGGTTACCACATTGTCGACTTAACCGGCTCCAGCCTGATGGAGGTCCTTGTTCGTTATTGCCGGGAAAACCCATGGGAGGGTCTTGACCTAATTCGAACAGCTATGCCGACAAGTCGACTACGTGCTGGATCCCGAGCCAACGCCATTGTTGGAATGGGCTTGACACCGCGTTCGATCTTGGAACTGTGGGTCCGAACTCTGATCAAGCACGGTATTGGCAGCATGTGGATCTTCGACTGCTTATTCAATCTTGATGAGATGAAGTGGATGAGCGGCATCGTGCAAGATGCAGGCGCCCAGTCCGCTCCTCAAGTGATGTTCGCTGATTCGCCGGTACACACAGACGACTTCTACGCAAACATTGTTCGCGAAATGTCTACCTGGGGTACTGAAACAATTATCTTGGGTGACGAAGCCGGTGTACTTTCACCCGAGCGGGCAGCAACTTGGATACCGCGCATGGTTGAAGCGGCCAACGGGGTCCCACTGGAAGCACATTTCCACAACACGACCGGGATCAGCACCCTGAACTACCTCACAGCTGCAAAAGCGGGGATTCATATTTTGCATACAGCAATGGGTCCGATGGCTAACGGTCCTTCGATGCCTTCGGTTGACATCACTGCTGACAATATGCGTCGACTGGGCTTTGAGACCAACCTTGACGAGTCCCTGATTCCACGCATCTCTGAACACTTAACCCGAGTTGCCGAGGCTGAGGGCTACACACTCGGAGCGCCCCGGGAATACAACCTTGCGCACTCCGCGCACCAGTTGCCCGGCGGGATGACCGGCACTTTAATTAACCAGTTGCACCAGTACGGAATGGGAGATCGTTACGGCGAACTCCTGGAAGAGATCAGCATCGTGCGTGAGGAGATGGGCTTCCCCATCATGGCAACACCGTATTCTCAACTTGTCGGAATTCAAGCCTTACTCAATCTTGTCAACGAAGAGAGATACACGGTCTTCCCCGATGAAAACCTCATGTACTTGGCCGGACACATGGGACCTATTCCAGGTGAGGTTAGCGCCGAGGTCAAGGATAAAGCTTTCTCCAGCAAGCGCGGTAAGGAATTCCTGGTGTGGGAACGGCCAGACCCATCGCTGAAAGAGATTCGCCATCAGTTAGGTGAAAACCTCTCCGACGAGGAACTGATTCTGCGTTACCTCATTCCCGGCCCTGATGTTGACGCAATGCTTGCCGCGGGTCCGGTTAAGACCGACCTTTCATACCCGGATTCACCCGAAGTAACCCTCGTGCGCGAAATGGTGGCGAATACAGCCTCACAGTATTTGGGCTACACGCAGGGCGATCTCAGCGTCACACTTAAACGTTAAACACACCCTCGAATAAAGAACTAAAAGAACTAGGAGTACTACCGTGGATATCGGTGCCTTGATTAGACAGAGTGCGCGGCGTTTCGGCGATAAGCCGGCACTTGAATGCGAAGGTCGAGTTATTTCGTTTAAGGAGTTTGACGCCGCAACTGACCGAATTGGCAACCTGCTCATTGCTCAGGGGTTGCATCCAGGGGACCGTGTAGGCGTCATGTTGCCTAACGGTATTGAGTGTCTCGTCATGTATTACTCGTTGGCTAAATCCGGCTTGGTGCGGGTACCGCTGAACGAGAATGACACGCAGGCCCAGAACAGTTACAAGTTGGAAGATGCGGGTTGCCGTGCTGTCGTCCACAACGGTAACCGCCCACCAGGTGGTGCGGACATTATTTTCGAGGCCGATGTCTCTTGGTTAAAGGACAATGCCTGGACCGGTCCGCACGAACCCTGCTACGTGCCCCGCGACCCGGAAGCGCCGTATCGATTGGGCTACACCGGTGGCACAACCGGGATGCCCAAAGCTGTTACTTTGACAATGCGGGGTGAGCATGCTGAAGTTGCAAACTTTCTCATCGACCTCATGCCTGACATTGGGCCAGATGACACCTTTTTGCATGCGGCGCCGATTATTCATGCAAGTGGTGCGTACTTCCTTCCCTCCTTCGCGCGAGGTGCTCGCAGTTTTATTATGACGAAGTTTGACGCCAAGACGTGGCTCGAGGAACTTCAATCGACCAAAGCTTCCTACAGCTTCTTGGTCCCCACCATGATTGCGCTCGTTGTTGACGTGCCGGGTGTGGATGACTACGACACCTCTTCACTGCGCCGACTGTGCTGGGGGGCATCACCGATTCCACCGTCGGTATCCGAAAAAGCACAACGGATATTTGGCAAGGTTCTTGCACAGTCCTACGGACAAAGCGAGGCACCGATGGCCATCACGGTCCTCCAGCCCGAAGAGCATGACCGCATTGGATCTGCTGGTCGGGCCTACACCTTGATGGAAGTAGCGGCCATGGATGAGGACGATAACTTCTTGCCGCCCGGTGAAATTGGTGAAGTGGTAACCCGGGGACCTTTATTGATGAAGGGCTATTGGAATAAACCAGAACTCACCGAGCAGACCATCCGAAATGGTTGGCTGCACACAGGTGACCTCGGTTACTTGGACGAGGAGGGATACGTTTTTCTCGTCGACCGCAAGAACGACATGATTATTAGTGGTGGTTCGAACGTGTATCCGCGTGAAGTCGAGGACGCATTAAACGACCATCCGGCGGTGAAAGAAGCAGCCGTAGTCGGCATTCCTGACGACACGTGGGGAGAGATCGTCCATGGGGTGGTGGCGGTGCGCTTTGATGTTTCAGAGCAAGAGCTTCTGGAATTTGTGGCAGATCGGGTACCCAAATACAAGCGGCCTCGAAGTATTGCTATTTGGCCGGTACTTCCCAAGAGTCCTGCCGCGAAAATTCTCCGACGCGAGGTGCGCGATAAGGAACGCGAGCGCTTAGGGCGTTAGTTCGTCAGTCCGTTAAGCCGAGATCCACTTACGAGATGGAAGCTGGTGAGAAGATGCATGGCATGGATGCTTACATTGTCGACGTAGTCCGCACACCCTTCGGGCGTGGACGGGAGTCAGGATCCCTTGCTGCAACCCATCCGGTGGACCTCCTCTCGACCGTGTTGATTGCACTACAGCAGCGCACCGGCATCGATCCAGGGTTTATCGAGGACACGATTGTCGGATGTGTTCAGCAGGTGGGTGAACAAGCCGGAAATATTGCACGGCATGCTGTACTCGCATCAGGCTGGCCATCATCGGTCCCGGGAGTCACCCTCGACCGCAAATGCGGTTCATTCCAACAGGCGGTTCATTTCGCTGCAGCGACGGTTGCCTCCGGTCAAATGGATGTGATCGCAGTAGGCGGTGTGGAGATGATGAGCCGGGTCCCCATGAAACTTAATCGGATGGGGCGTGACGAGCTCGGTCCCCGTTTTCACGCGGCACTGCCCGAGGGACTCGTTGGACAAGGTATTTCCGCGGAGGTAATTGCTGGCCGTTGGAATATCGACCGGCTGGCCATGGACGAGTACGCGGCGAAATCGCACCAACAAGCAGCGCGCTATCGAGATAACGGACTAATAAATCGTGACGTAGTGCCGGTGACAACAAATGGCAACGTTGTTACAACAGATGAGGGAATCCGCGACACCACCACGGTGGAAATTCTTTCCGGCCTCAAGGCCGCTTACGAGCGACCCGAGATGTCGGAGAGATTCCCTGAAATCCGTTGGGGGGTTACTGCAGGTAATTCATCGCAGATCACCGACGGTGCAGCAGCAACCCTTATCGTTTCTGAGCGCGCATTACGGGAACATTCACTCACGCCCCGGGCGCGAATTGTTGCCACGAGCGCGGTAGGCGATGATCCCATTTTGATGTTAACCGGAGTTATTCCTGCCACGGAAAAAGTTCTACAAAAGGCGGGTCTGAACGCGCAAGATATGGACACCTTCGAGGTGAATGAAGCTTTCGCCTCTGTTGTGTTGGCTTGGGAGTCAGAGTTCGATATCGACCCATCGCGGGTAAACCCCTGGGGTGGAGCCATCGCTTTCGGTCATCCGGTGGGAGCTTCCGGTGGACGCTTACTCGCGCAACTTATTGGCCGTCTCGAGGAGATCAGCGGCAGGTATGGACTGTGGACTATGTGCGAGTCCGGCGGTATGGCGAATGCAACAATCATTGAAATCATTGAGAATATCGAGAGATAGCCGATGTCCTACAACTTTGACAGTGCTGGATACTCGATGCCACTGGGGGCATCGCTGTACGGGCCTCCGCCATATGAATTCCGCGATGCAGAGCAAGTGAGCGTGTGCTTTACCGCCGATGCACAGGGTTTGGCTGCACTACTTCCACCCGGGCTTGAGGTGGCCGACAACCCGGCCCAGTGTGAGATCCGGGTTTGCAATTACCACTGGAGCACATTCGGGCCATTTCACGAGAGTTATGCCTTGATTCGGGTGCGCGATACGGATGGCACGTTGTATTGGTATTTGCCGTTGATCTTCACCGACAACGAGGCACCCCTGGCAGCAGGCCGAGAAATTTGGGGGTATCCGAAAAAACTAGCAACGATGACGTGGGATTGGGGCGGGTCAAGTGATCGGGTGCCGTCGAACGAGCTTCTGCACTTTAATGTTGAGCGACCTCGTGGCACAACACTTTTCTCAGTGACGTTTATGCCTCAGCGACAGGCTGACCCCGCCGAACGCCACGGACTCCCGGTTGTCAGTCACCGATACATACCGCCTTCACAGGCGGGGCATCCCCCTGCCGCTGATGAGTTGATCATGGTGGCTCACCCCAAGACCCTGCAACGTGATGCAAGTGGAGCAGTGAAGTTGTGGGCCGGCCAAGGATCGATCAGTATTAATACCCGCAGCGAGATCGATCCGTGGTATCTACTCGATCCCATCACGGTCACGGGCGGTTACTGGCAGGTGAGCGATTTCGCTCTCCCGGCCGGACGAATCATCCGATGAATTAACCTAACCAGTTTGATCAAATTGCTTGACGAATTGTGGGTGAACCTCCACACTGTGACCAATTACTGACGTCCACGGACGTTCGAAACATCGCTTTGGCGAGAAAAGGTAGGACTAATGGGAAATCTAATGGCAGGTAAGACAGTTGTTCTCACGGGCGCCAGCACCGGCCTCGGCCGAGCCACAATGTCGAAGTTGAGTGAAGAAGGTGCTCGCATTATTGCGTGTTCGCGCACCGAATCTACCCTTGCCGCAGCAGTCGCCGAAGTTAATGCAGCGGGCGGTTCAGTTGTTGCTGTCGCCGCTGACCTGAGCGATGATGCCCAAGTAGGTCGAGTAATTGATGCGGCCATCACAGAATTTGGCCAGCTTGACGTCTTGATTAATAATGCTGGTGTGGGTTACGGCTATCGCCAAGTGCGCCCCAACAGCATGCTCGCACTTCATGAAGCACCACTTGATGAGTGGGATCACGTCATGGGAATCAACCTCGGTTCGGTTGTCTACGGATGTCGTCGGGCTCTTCCGCTCATGATCGAACAGGGCAGCGGCTCGATTATCAACGTGGCAAGCATCTTGGGCATGGTGGGACACCATGATGCCCACGCTTACACCACGGCAAAGGGTGCGATCATCAACTTGACGCGTTCTTTGGCGAAAACCTATGGCCCGTTCAACGTACGCAGTAACACGTTGGCCCCTGGGTACATCGATACGCCAATGATCGCGGAGTACACGGAGTACCTCAACGCTGAGGAGACAAAGGCGTCATGGGGTTGCCCTATGGGACGCACCGGGCGACCAGAAGAGATCGCAGACGCGATGCTCTACCTGGCCTCGGACATGTCAACCTATGTCAACGGTGCGGTTCTCGCCGTCGATGGTGGGTTTACAGCAAGCTCCTGACACACAAGTAAGGGCGGGATCGGGAAGTTACCCGATCCCGCCCTTAACTTATTCTGATGATTGTAAATTCTCGGTTGTTAATTGCGGACGGTGAGGGCCTGTGACAATGCCTCAAGTTCTGCGTCGGTGACACCGTGTAGGCGCAGGTAGTCGATCGGTCCACCGTAGGTATTTCGGATTTCTGTGAAGAATCGTTCGATGTACTCCGGTGGCGTGAGGTTTGCTTCGGGTGGGAGTTTCGAGAGCGATTCGCCATAGGACTCCATGGTGCGAAGTTGGTCCATGACCGCAGGAATCAGATGTGCGCCCAAGGCGTACTCGGCCGCGATGTCATCAGTGCTGCATCCGGCCGCGGCCAGTGTCATGGCAACAGCGATGCCCGTTCGATCTTTTCCTGCGGCACAGTGAATTAACGCTGGAAGGCTCTGCGGCTGTGCGAGCAGTTGGATGAGTCCGGAAACTGACTTAGGGGAGTGATTCAGGTAGTTCACATAATGAGAAACAACGGGATCATGGCCTTGCAAGATGGGAGTGGCCGATCCGGCCGTCTGCGCTGACGGGACTTGAAGCGGCAGGTGTGCGAACACCACGTCGGTTTCGCCGAGCAGTCCACGGCCCTCAACTTCGATTTCGAAAGAGAGACGAAGGTCAACATCTGTTTTCAACCCGATTGACTCGATGAGGATATTTATGTCTTCGGGGGTGAGGAACTGAAGTGTGTCGCTGCGAAAAAGTCGCCCGTAAGCGATGTGGTGATCCGAACCAACCGGAACACCCCCCACATCGCGAAAGTTGATAACTCCTTCAAGTTGGACCGTTGAGCTCATCGGTGCCTCATATTCTGTTTAAGTAAGTAGTTACCCCGGGTAACTACTTACCCGGGGTAACTACGAATGCTGTTTTAGGAGGCAAATGAGCGGGCGGTACAACCGCCATCGACCACGAGAACGGAGCCGTTGCAGTACGAGGAGTCATCCGATGCGAAGAAGAGATTGACACTTGCAACTTCTTCAGGCTGGGCCGGACGCGCAATCGGGGTTAGCGCCTTGGCGACGTCGGGGTCGTCAAAAAGTGGCGTTACCGCTGCCACCATTGGAGTGTCGATAAACCCGGGGCATACAACATTCGATCGGATGCCATTTTTGATATAGGTGATGGCCAATGAACGGGTCAGGTTCACGATCGCTCCTTTTGCGGCCGTGTAGGTGTGCCCGTCGTAGAGACCGGTGACCCCAGCCATGCTCGCAACATTGACGATCGATCCGCTCTCCTGCTTCATCATTTGCTGCAGTGTGAATCGAGTGCAGTTGAAATACGAGGTGAGGTTGATGGCCAATACGTCATCCCACCATGCCTGGGTTGTGTCATGAATGGCTGCCATCGACCCCGGGTTGGTGATTCCGTACTCCCAGCCGACACCGGCATTGTTGATCAGAACATCAATACGGCCATATTTATCAACGGCAGCATCGATCAATGCTTTACATCCGGCCTCTTTGGAAAGGTCGGTCGCAAAAACCATGCCAGTCCCACCGAGTGCGAGTGAAGACTCCAGTGCCTCGTCAAGTGTTGACTGTGTGCGTGCGGCACCCACGACCGTTGCGCCTTCGGCGGCAAATCGCTCCATAGTGGAGCGCCCGATACCGGTGCTCGCTCCGGTAATGACGCACACTTTATTTTCTAACCGGCCCATGGCCCCTCTGCTTTCATATTGTTGGTTGATGTTCGGGTGAAGATTCATTTGGGTGAAGATTCATTCGGGTGAAGATTTAGCAGTTATGGCGCAATCTGTACTTTGATGGAGGTGTCCTTAGACATCTGTGCCACGAAGGCATCTGCTGCTTGATCAAGACTGAACGTGTGTGTGATGAGCGGCTCTGCGGTTACCTGTCCCGATGAGAGCATCTGAAGCACCTGCGAGAACTCGCCGCGATAAGCGAAGGTTCCGGCCACACTCATTTCCTTCTGGACGATTTGATTTGCGTCAATGGGAACAACACCCTCGTACAGTGCCGCGATCCGAAGTTTTCCTCCAGCCCGAGTCATCGTGATTGCATCAGCGAGGAGCGAGGGAACCCCGGAAGCTTCGATCACGATGTCAGCGCGAGCGCCTACACCATATGCACCGATACCGGTAATTTCCTGCACGGTTGCCAGTGCATCGACTTCTTTACCGTTGATCACGATGTCAGCACCAAGTTCCAATGCCAACTTGAGTCGTGCCGGTGAAATGTCAATGCCGATAACGGTTCCTGCTCCGCACGCTTTGAGCATCTGGACACAATTGAGTCCGATACTGCCAAGACCGATGACAACGCAGGTATCCGTTGGCCCGGGGTTAGCGCTCTTTGCCGCGTGTAGGCCGACGGCGAGGGGCTCAACGAGCGCGGCCGCCGCGTAGGAGACATTGTCCGGGATGAGGTGAATATTGCCGCCGACAATTGCATCGGGGACGCGAACGTATTCGGCGAAAGCGCCCGGAAGTCCATAAGCCACACTTGAGGCAAGCCCAGTCTCACAGAGATGGCCGGCTCCTTCGAGGCAGCGTGGGCAACGACCGCAGGTACTGAGCGGGACGGCGGTGACGCGGTCACCAATTTTAAGGCCTTCGACATTGGCCCCAACCTGGGTGATCGGTCCGCTGAACTCGTGACCCATGACCTGGCCAGGGGAAATAAATGCCCCTTCGAGGTAGGAATGCAGATCAGAACCGCAAATCCCGCACTCGGAAACTTTCACGACTATGTCATTGGGTCCAGCAACCGGGTCTGGAAGCTCGTGAATCGTGATTTTTTCGGGACCTTCGAAAACTGCTGCTTTCATGTGAACCCCTTTTCAATGTGGGGCAAAGATAGGAGCGCTGCACCCTTCGTGTCAAGGAATTTGGCAGATTACGTCATCCCTGCGGCTGAGACCTATGGGTAAGCGCTGTAGGTAGGGACATATTTAGCAAAGTAGACATCGGAGTAATTTTGGGAATTTCAGGACACCGAGCCTTTGTGTACTTCATAATCGCGTCCATCGGCAGTTGCCGGTTCACCGCTCACAAGGAGGACAGATGGGCTACGTAAAAACACCACAGGAGATCGAGGCTGTTTTGGCAGTTATTGCCGCGCCACGATTTGTTAACTCCGAGATGTTGTCCATCGTTGTGCGGACAGATCCGGCTTGGCTCGCAGAAGTTATCCCGGCTCCGTTGGTGCCCGATGGCGACACGGTTCGATTCATGGTGGGTCGTTGGCAGAGTAATTGTGTCGGAAACTTTAATGGTGGAGCCGTATACCTACCAGCGAAGTTCGGCGATGATTCCGGTGAGTACGTCTTAGCCATGTACATGGACAGCGATTCAGCGATTATTTATGGGCGCGAAGTTTTTGGTGAACCTAAGAAGCAGGCGGGAGTGAGTTTGCACCGAGGTGCCCACCATGCCGTCGGTGTTTTGACACGAGGCAATGTCGAGATCATGCGCATCGAGGCTACTTTCGACACGGACAATGGTCCTTCAACCACGACAGGTTCGAACTTCAATATCAAGGCAATGCCGGATGCATCGGGTAATGGGCTCCAGTTTGATCCGATTCTCACCATCGCAGACTTTGATGTCACCTTGACGGCCGACCGGACCGGCACCGGGAAAGTGAAACTAGCCTCAACGGCCAACGACCCCTTGGGTTCCATTCCTGTCCTTGAGGTGGTGAACACAATCTGGCACGAGGGTGACCTCATTCCTGCAACGCGCACGTTGGCAACAATCCCCGCGGCAGATTTCCTTCCGTACTTTTTTGCACGGGTAGATGACTACGCATCAATGAATACCGAATCATAAATGAACACCGAATCATAAATTTTAAACATTCTTGAACCTATTTGCTAAGGAGTATGAAATGTCACGAATCCCTCTCGCTGAATATGAAACATTGGACCCATTCCTTCAGGTGCTGCATGACGGAGCTGCACAGGAGGACTGGGCAACACAGCGGGTTGCTCAAGCATTTGCGGGGCAGCCACGTCTACTCGAGGACTACCTTGAGTTTTACTACCCCTGGCACAAGGAAAAGGGTGTCATCAGTGCCCGACTAAAAGAACTCGTGCGGCTGCACATTGCAACGCTTAATGGTTGCAAGACGTGCGCGTCTGCCCGACTCACCCCAGAAGATGTTGCTGAGTCGGAAGCACTTGGCGCGCTCGGAACAGACGTATCGGGCCTAGCGACTCTCTCGGTTGAAGAACAGATGGCTTTGGACTTCGCTGAGCGGATGGCACTGGATCATCACTCAATCACGGATGCCGATGTTCGCCGCTGGCGCGATACTTTTGGAGATGCCGGTTTCTTGGAGCTTGCCATGATGACAACCCAGTACATCGGCTTTGGTCGAGTCTTGGCCGTTTTGCAACTTGAGACGGTGGCCTGCCCGATCTGATCGGGGCCTAGTTCATTTCACAAAATATTTTCTGTTCCGAGGACGTGAGCAATCTCGGGCAGTTATCGTCTGCTAACAGTCGTTAGTTAAATCATTGGAGGTGCCGTGAAAGGTTTGAAAGACAAGGTAGTTCTCATCACCGGCGCAGGTTCGGGACTTGGTCGCGAGTCAGCCACGGAACTTGCGGGTGAGGGTTCGCGAATCGCTGTTATGGACATGAACCTTGAGGGGGCGCTCGAGACGGTTGCGCTTATCACCAAAGCTGGCGGAGATGCTTTTGCTATTCAGGGCGACGTCGCTGACAGCGCATCTGTTCAAGCAATGGTGGCAGCGGTGCTAGACCACTTCGGCACCATCGACATTCTCGTGAACAATGCCGGGGTCGTCGGCGAACTCAAACCGGTGCATGAGGTATCAGAAGAGTCATGGGATTTTGTTATGGGCGTTGACATGAAGGGCGTCTTCCTATGCTCGAAATACGTCATCCCCACGATGCTCGCCAAGGGCAAGGGAGTGATCATCAATATCGCTTCGGTGTCGGGCTTCCTCGCCAGTGCCACGGGAGTGGAATACACCTCGGCCAAGCACGGCGTGACCGGACTGACGAAGCAGTTGGCGTATGACTATGGCCACCTGGGTATTCGTTCCATCGCAATCGGACCCGGGGTCATCGAAACCCCGTTGACAAAGGATTGGACTTGCGAGGGTGGGCCATTCCATGAGCTGACCATGGACGCGCCCGCTGGTCGTTATGGTCGGCCGATTGATGTTGCCCGACTCGTCTGCTTCCTCGCAAGTGATGAAGCCGACTTCATGCACGGCCACACCATCCCCATTGATGGTGGCTCGATCATCCGATAAAGGCAATTAACCCGCAGGCTTGATCTCGATCCCAACACAGAATGGAGAAGTAAATGTCCTTGGAACTCACTGGCAAAGATGGTTTCACCCAACCTTTTGGTGCTTCGCTCTACGGTCCACCACCGTATGAATATCGAAAGGCGCAGCAGTCGTGGATCACGTACGAAGCTGCAAATCCAGACGCCGTTCGCTCCATGCTGCCCCCAGGCGTAGAGCCTGATGCCGACATTCCCGTCTGCCACGCAATGGTTTGCTGGTACCCATGGACAACATTCGGTCCGTATAACGAGGCATGGATCTGTGTTCGAGTGAAAGTCAATGGAGTTCGGTACTGGTACATGCCGGTCATTTATACGGACAATGAAGCTCCGCTAGCAGCAGGACGCGAAATCTGGGGATACCCAAAGAAGTTGGCCACGTTGAAATGGGACTGGGGCGGCGCCGCACAGGGCGGCACTTTCGGTGAGCAGTTGATTTTCACCGCGGACCGACCTGCCAGTCAAAGGATCATGACGTACACCTTCGCGCCAGAGCGAATCGCGGATCCCAGTGAACTTGAAGTGCTGCCCTTCCTTTCGTTGCGGCACATCCCACCGTCAGAAGCTGGTCGTAAGCCTGCGGCATCAGAGTTGGTTGCGTTGGAGGTTGCATCCCATCTGTACACCGCAGCTGACGGCCGCCCGGAGTTGTACTCCGGCCGGGGTTCGGTCACCTTCCCATCGCGTAGTACGACAGATCCTTGGCACCTCTTTGAAGCAGGAAAAATTCTCAGCACCGTTTGGGCAAATGTGGACTTCTCACTGCCTTTGGGAGTTGTGGTGAAGGACTACGTTGCAGAAGGCCTCGTCTAAAAAAGAATAAAAGTACAGATCTACCTGTTAACACAATTCAACTAACAATATCCCTTGACATCGATGTGAATTGATCATATGTTTCGCGGTCAGCATTATTGATGTGAAACCGACGAGTAAGTCTGGAGTCAACTGTGGAGTCTTTGATCACATACGCCCTTGTAGGACTGGGGATCGGTTCCTTGTACGTTCTGGCCGCCCAGGGATTGATCGTGATTTTCAGGGGTTCCGGCGTACTGAACCTGGGTCTCGGCGCGGTTGGCATGGTCGGGGCCTACATGGCTTGGGATTTGACCAAGGGCAAATTCCTGATCTGGGAAGTTCCGATTCCTCCCTTCTGGATCGGATTGATTGTTGGCATTCTGGTTTCTGCGGGTATAGGTGCACTTGTCCAATTCTTTATCATCCGGCCGCTCGCTGGGCGATCCGCTTTGGTCAAGGTGATCGCAACTCTCGGCGTGCTTCTCACCCTGCAGGCGCTGGTCATCCTGCGCTGGACTTCTGTTGCACAAGTACCCACCTCACCGTTCCCCAACGACTTGATCGATGTACTGGGAGCACGCATCAATCTTGACAAGTTCATCCTGTTGGGTATCGCCATTTTGATAACGGTTGGTCTGTACCTGTTCTATCGGTACACCCGTTTCGGGCTCAGCACTACCGCGGTTGCGGAGAATGAAACGGTTGCAGCTTCACTTGGCCTGTCTCCGAACCGCGTGGCCTTACTCAACTGGGCGATCGGAAGCGGCTTAGCCGGTCTGTTTGCCATCCTGATTGCGCCAACAGTGACGTTGCAACCGGTGGTAATGACAAACCTTGTTCTGGCTGCAACTTCTGTTGCGCTCGTCGCTGGCTTCAGGTCATTCCCGATTGCTCTTCTCGCTGGACTTCTGATCGGAATGGCCCAAACAATCGTTCAAGGCCAGATCACAGGTATCCCGGGAATCGGGAACGCGGTCCCGTTCCTGTTCATCGTTTTGTGGCTGACTTTCCGAGGACAGGGCATACCGGCGCGCGACTTTGTCATGCAGCGCCTCCCCTCCGTCGGTACGGGGCGTATGCGATGGTCACTCATCTTGGCTGCTTTGGTTGTGGTCATCACCATGGCCTTCTCCGTTTCGAACGTGTGGCTCGACGGTTTGATCATCACCTTGGCAGCAGGAATCATGATGCTCTCGGTCATCGTCATCACCGGGTATGCGGGTCAGCTATCTCTTGCACAGTTTGCGATCGGTATTTTCGGCGCTTGGGTTGCTGGCCGACTTGCCGCGACCCAAGGTTGGCCGTTCTTGTTGGTACTTCTCATCGGTGTCCTGGCGACTATTCCCCTTGGACTGCTATTCGCCCTTCCCGCAGTACGCACTCGAGGTATCAACCTGGCAATCGTGACGTTGGGCCTTGGAACCGTTATGTACGTGTCTATCTTTAATAATCAGAACCTCACCGGTGGAACCGAAGGTACCGTGATCGCTGAACCAACTATTTTTGGATGGAATATTTGGTCGGCGTCCAACCCCCTCAACTATTTTCTCGTCGTATTAGTTTTTCTCATGGTGATGCTCCTGATGGTGAGCAACCTTCGACGCGGCAGATCTGGTCGACGTCTCTTGGCAGTGCGCGCTAATGAACGAGCGGCTGCGGCCCTTGGCATCAATGTCACTAGCGCCAAGTTGTACGCATTTGGAGTTGCCGCGGGTATTGCCGCGGTCGGTGGCGTTCTCTATGCATTCCGCAACACTTCCATCAGGTTTGGTAATTACGACAACTTCGGCTCCATTTCGTTGATTGCTGATTCGATGATCGGCGGTATCGGTTATCTCGGTGGCGCGGTCATGGGCGGGACCCTTTTTGGCGGAGCTTTCAACAGCCGGATCTTGAACTCATTGGGTGATGGAATTGAGGCGTATATCCCCTTGATCAGTGGTGTAGGTCTGCTCCTGATGGTGCTTCTAAACCAAGACGGCATCGTTAAGGAGTTGATGAACAACTCAGCCCTGGTGAAGAAGTATCTTCGCGAAGGCGGCTCGGTTGGCAAACGCCTGATGATCCCGGTAGTGGGACTTTTCCTCACTATTTCGGTACTTCTCTATGACCAGCAGGATGCATGGTGGAATGTGTTTCGCCTCTCCGTCGGTCTGACGACCCTCGCCTTGGCAGTGGGACTGCAGCGCAGGGATCCCCGTGGAATTAGCGGTCGAGTTATTTTTGCACTCATCGCCGTCTGGGTTCTCTCCAGTCAGCAGTGGTCAGCGGTCTACGTGCTCATGTACATCACGATGGCCATCGCCACCTTGATCCTGCTTGAGCGTGGTCCTTTCGCACAACAAAGAATTATTCGTTTAACACTTCTCATCCCCTTCATTGGTGCACTGATAATTTATTTTGTTGAGCCAAGCCCTGACCGATTGGCACTTGCACTCGTTTTGGTCACCCAGTTGGTGGCCGTTTGGGGAGTTGCATGCGGTGATCGAATCAGCGTTGTGCAAGAAGGCCTCGCACTTCTCATCCCGGTTGCCGTGGCCGGCATTTTGTTCCTCGCGGCTGAACAAGTTCCACTGTCAGCCTTCCTGATCCTTGTTGGTCAGGTCCCCCTCGTCGCCGTCATTGCTTGGCGACATCGCACCGTCAATATTGGTGTGGGCGTCCTGGTTATGGCGCTGCCGGTTCTCGCGTCATTGGGCTTCTTACTCCTTGACGCCCGAGCAATGTCTGTAATTGCACTTCTGGTAGCCCAGCTGACCTTCGTCGTCGCAATCCTTCGGACGCAGACAACTCCTCGACTGCGAATGAGCATGTTCGTTGTTGGCGAGGCCATACTGGGTGGAGTCCTCTTCTTCATACTCACTATGTGGCCGGTTGCGGTTGCCTTCGCGCTACTCGCTGTCATAAAACTTGCACGTGGTCCCAAGACCGATCAACCCATCACCTACTCACTCCCGGAGATCGGGGAGATTGTCAAAGTCCCACCACGAACTTTGGTGACAAAAGGGCTCACGGTGCGATACGGCGGAACGGTTGCCGTCAACTCGGTGGACCTTGTTGTTCGCCCGGGTCGCATAACGGGTCTGATTGGTCCTAACGGTGCGGGAAAGACTTCATTCATTGACGCCGTGACCGGCTTTGCCAAAATTGCTGAAGGCCAAGTCACGCTCGACGATCAAGACATCACTTCCTGGCCAACAACCAAGCGTGCTCGCGCCGGAGTAGGGCGCTCTTTTCAAGCGCTTGAACTCTTCGAAGACGTTTCTGTGATTGACAATTTGCGTGCGGCCAGCGATCCACGGGATTTCATGTCCTATTTCCGAGATCTGATCTTCCCGGTGGAAGCACAGTTGTCGGGGGCGGCCGCCAGTGCCATTCGCGATTTTGATCTCGTCGACGATTTGGGTCTGGGGGTTGACGAACTCTCCTACGGCAAACGACGTCTGCTGGCAATTGCGCGAGCGGTGGCTGCTAATCCGAGTGTGCTGCTCCTCGACGAACCGGCAGCAGGATTGAACGACCATGAAACACGGGAACTTGCAACTCTGGTTGTTCGTTTGGCGAAAGAGTGGGGCATGGCGATCCTGCTTGTCGAGCATGATGTCAACTTTGTTATGTCGGTCTGTGATGACATAACTGTTCTTGACTTTGGTACCAAAATTAGTGACGGCACACCAGCCGAGGTTCGCGCAGATCCCGCGGTGATCAATGCTTACCTGGGTCAAGAAGACGAATCGGGTGACCACGAAACCGGGGTAATGGCGACAGAGAAGGAGGTGCAATCATGACTGATACGAACCGAGTTCTGAACGCGGAAAACATTACGGCCGGTTATTTGGGGCAGCCTGTAATCCGTGAACTTAACTTTTCCGTGGCATCGGGCGAAGTTGTCTGTCTGTTAGGACCTAACGGCGCTGGAAAGACAACCACCATGATGACCCTGGCCGGCATGGTTCCACTCATGTCCGGCTCGGTCGAGATGTTTGGCAATACCACGAACGAGCCGTTGTATCGGCGTGCGCGTGGGGGCCTCTCATTTGTGACAGAGGAGCGGTCGATCATCCGATCATTGTCGCTAGCGGACAACATCCGCCTCGCTCGAGTTTCCCAAGAGTCGGTGACCAATTTGTTTCCGGAACTGAACTCCCGGATCCATACGCGAGCGGGTTTGTTATCGGGCGGCGAACAGCAGATGTTGAGTCTAGGACGGGCG
>CAMAVT010000006.1 GCA_945861775.1 Bifidobacterium breve | reverse complement strand
CAACACGGTTCAATCCGCATGCTGGTGCAGTATTGATTCAGGCCTACACGCTCGGACAGGTGATCAATGACGTGTCCGACACCGCTTATAACAATGACGACTGGGTCGCGTTGATCGATTTGGTTCTTGATCGCGTGTTCAGCTAACTGTTACTTAGCTGAAAGTCTTTCTCCTCGTCGCTTCCAACAGCAGCGTTGCAACATCAGAGACGACCACACCTTCGGCCAGGCCTTCTTGTTGACGTGAAGTAACAGCGTCGTTGAGCATGACGGAACAGAATGGGCAGGCAACCGCGATTGTCTTTGCACCCGTAGCGATTGCTTCGTCACCACGGTTCTTGTTGACCTGGGTACCAATTTTCTCTTCCATCCACATGCGGGCTCCACCGGCGCCGCAGCAGAATGACTTGTCACCGGAGCGCTTCATCTCGATCTTCGTTGCACCCGTTGCTTCAAGAAGCTCACGTGGCGGTGCATAAATATTGTTGTGACGACCGAGATAACAGGGGTCGTGGTAGGTGACACTCTCGCCAGGTTCGGTAATGGGTGTGAGTCGATTGTTGTTGACCAATTCACGCAGTAATTGGGTGTGGTGGACAACGTCGTAGTCACCGCCAATTTGCGGGTACTCGCGCTTGAGTGTGTTCAAGCAATGCGGGCATGTCACAACGATTTTTGTTGCCTTTATCTCGTTGAGCATCTCGACATTTTGCATAGCTTGCATTTGATAAATAAATTCATTGCCCGCTCGGCGAGCAGGGTCACCGGTGCACGTTTCACCGTCACCCAGAACCATGAAGTTCACTCCGGCTGTGTGAAGCAGTTCAGCGACTGCTTTGGTGGTGGCTTTTGCGCGGTCTTCAAATGCGCCAGCGCAACCGACCCAGAACAGGTAGTCAACATCGGCTGGAATTACGTCTTCACCGTTACGGCCAAAGACTCGCACCTCAAAGTCGACTTCTGAAATCCATGCATTGCGGTCGGCGGCGTTCATGCCCCAAGGGTTTCCTTTGGATTCAACGTTTTTGAACATACCGTTGAGTTCACTGGGGAAATCTGATGCGACCATGACCTGGTTACGGCGCATGTCTGCAATGTGATCAATGTGTTCAATGTCAACGGGGCACTGATTAACACAGGCGCCGCACATGGTGCACGACCAGAGGACGTCACTGCCCATGACAGGTAGTTCAAGTGAGAAGTCACGGTGACCGTCGTAGGTGTAACCATCGGTTCCGCCATGTTCGGTATCCATGCGGTCACCAATGAATGGCCGTTGAACTAGTTCTTGTTGCTCGGGAGTCAATGTCGCCAGTGCGGTCTCGTCGAGTTCACCGGAACCCAAATTGGAGCCCTTCGCTGCAAGCAGGTAGTCCGAGGACTGGAAAAGATTGTCGCGAAGATCCATGATCAAAAGCTTTGGACTAAGCGGCTTTTCGGTGTTCCATGCCGGGCATTGATCTTGGCAGCGACCGCACTCAGTGCAGGCCATAAAGTCAACGTAGTTTTTCCAAGTAAATTCAGAAATATGTCCCTTACCGAACAATGCGTCCTCGGGAGGGTCTTCAAAGTTCAGTGGCTTTCCGTCATACATGATGGGTTGCAGTGGACCAAGAGCGTTGGGTCGACGTGAGGTGTACACGTTGACCGGTGCGGTGAAAATGTGAAGGTGCTTGCTGTTGAGAACGATGAGCAACAGAACGAGGATGACACCAATATTGAGCCATAGGCCAACCGTTTCAATCCACTCATTTGTGTGGACGCCCAGGCCGCTGAACCACGTTGCAAAGTACTCGGACGCGAAGGCGCCATCAGGGAAAGGGAATACTCCGGTGTTCACCTGGGCGGCGCGGTAGAGGAACAGGGTCCAGACAACGTTGAAGATCATGAACAAAATGAGCCAGGCACCTGCAGTATGGGAACCAAAAAAGCGTGAAGCCCGACCTTCCTTGCGCGGGTCATTCGTCAGTCGAATCAGGGCAAAGATGGTGATACCTACCAGTACGAGGATGGCGAAAAGATCTTCGGCAAATCCGACGATCGCCCAGGTGCCAATAATGGGAACAGCAAAGTCAGCCACATACAGCGCGCCGAACGCCTCAATAATTGTCAAACCCAGAACGAGGAAGCCCCAGAAGGCAAAGACGTGTGCAACTCCAGGCACGATCCACTTGAGCAACTTGCGCTGGCCCAGGACCTCGGTGGCTTCCGCCTCTACGCGGATCGTGGGATCGGTGAACCGGCCAACCGACTGGCGTCCGGTGCGGGCGAGGGAAAATAGGAACCAGCCTCGTTTTGCGGCAAAGGCGATAAGTACGAGGGAAAGTACTGTGCCCACGAGGGCGCGAATGAGCATCTGATCCATTGGGTAAATCTACTCATGGTTGTAAATATTGTCTCGATGGACCGGCCGCCCCAGATAACATGGCGATGTGGCCACAAATCCTGATCGTTCCTCCTATTTCCCGGCGATTGAGAAAAAGTACGACCAACCCATGTCCTATTGGTTTGACCAGATGGCCGAGATCTCCGATCGGAAATATCCGGAGCAGATTGCCTATTTGCGGGAAAATTTTGGGTTCACCCAAGCGCACGCCAATGCTTTGGTGCTTTATTCCCGGGGTTCAACCACGTCACACCGGTACAAGAACATTGATCAGTATCTGGCTCAATTTGACGAAACCAAGCAGGTAACCGTCCGTTCAATTTTTAAAACGATGACGGACAAATACTCAAAAATGCAAGTTGTTATTGCGTGGAATCACCCATTCGGGAAAATCGGTGACCAATATATTCTCGGCGTTTCCGTTCACCAGAAACACATTTTACTGGGCCCGGCCCGAACAGAGGTCCTGACAGAACTTGCTACCCAACTCGCTCCCTACGTTGTGAACAAGAAGACTCTCAAAGTCCCGGTTGACTGGAAAGTTGATGCCAAACTTTTGCGCGAAATCGTAGACTTGACACTTAACTCGCAAAGGTGAATAGGATTCAAGCATGGGTAAATGGGCTGATGGCAAAACACTGAGTAATAAAAGCTGGGGACTTCTGAAGGAAAATAAATATTTCCTGTGGTTCCCCATCATGGGACTCCTGCTTTCCATGATTCCGTTAGTGATCCTAGGTAGCGGTGCACTTGCCTTGGCCGCCCTAGGCATGAATGTTTTGGCGATAGTGGTCGGATTCATTGGATTGATCCTGATCAACTTCGCATTCACCATCTCTGGTGCAGCCATGGTGGCTGCTGTTGATGAGGAACTATCTGGGCGTGACTCAACCCTTGGTTACGGCTTCGGCAAAGCTTTTCGTCGCCTTGGACCACTTCTTGTTTGGTCCGTTATTCGCGCCGTGGTGTCAGCTCTTTTGGGACTTCTGCGTGGCAATGGTGGCGGCGCTGCCGCGGTTGCCGGGAACGTTCTCGCTGCAATCGGTGCAGCTGCCTGGTCAATCGTTACTTTCTTTGTCACCCCGTACATCATGCTTAAAGGACTCAGCGCCGTCCCTGCGCTCAAAGCATCCGTGCACATGGTGAGAGAGAAGTGGGGAACCCAAGTTACCGGTGGAGTTCGAATTGGATTGCGGCTATTGGTAATTACTCTTCCGGCGATCGCACTGATAGTCGGTGGCTTCTACCTCCTCACCGGGTCTGGGGCATCTGTCTCACTCGGTTTGGTTCTACTCGCCGTTGGATTTGTGTTGATCATGATTTCAGCGCTACTCAGTTCTGCATTGCAATCTATTTTCTCCGTTGCACTTTTCCATTTCACGACCGGCGAAGGTGGCTACGGTCCCTTCACCCCCGAGGAACTCAATGGAGTCCTCACCAAAAAGTAGTTTTGCACCTAAGGTTCTCGCATGGGAAAACTTGATGGCAAGGTTGCATTGGTCACCGGTGGCGCAAAAGGAATGGGCGCAAGTCATTGCGCTGCTTTAGCGGCTGAAGGCGCCTTCGTGGTTGTCTGTGATGTGCTAGATGAACAGGGCGCTGCCCTTGCCCAAGAAATTGGGGGGAGCTACCTACACCTCGACGTCACAACTGAGAGTGACTGGATTGCCGCCGTTGCGGCAACGGAAAAAGAATTCGGTCCCATTGACATTTTGATCAATAACGCCGGAGTTGTTGGTCTTGGTCGAGTTGATACGACTGAACTTGATGAATGGAATCGGATCATTGGGATCAATCTCACCGGGACTTTCCTTGGAATTCGCCATTGCGCTGAGTCGATGAAAAAAGCCGGTTCAGCAGTGGTAGTCAATATTTCTTCAACTGCCGGTCTCGTCGGTTACGGCGACATGTCCGCATATGTTGCAAGTAAGTGGGGGGTGCGTGGACTAACAAAGTCTGCCGCTCTGGACCTTGGTCGATTCAATATTCGAGTTGTCTCAATCCACCCCGGAATCATTGAAACTGATATGTCTTCGGGGCTGTCAATTAGCTTTAAGCGTCAAGCGATCCCAAGAATTGGCCATAGCGAAGAAGTGGCCAAGCTGATGCTGTACTTGGTGAGCGAAGCGACCTACTCAACCGGATCAGAGTTTGTCGTTGACGGTGGACAAACCCTTGGGCCGGTATACGACCTTAATTAGCTCAATTACCTCAGTTAGCTGGGGAGCTTACGAAACAGCGGCTTGGGCAGAGTCTTTAGTCCAGCCATGACAAAGCGCAATGGTCCGGGTGCATAGACGGTGCTCTTGCCCTTCTTCAATGCTGACACAATTATTTTTGCAACATCTTCTGGGTTCGTTGTCATTGGCGCTTCCGGCAGGTGACTTGTCATGCGGGTTCGAACAAAACCAGGTCGCACAATGAGTACGTGGGCGCCGGTTTTTTCTAGGGCAGCATCAAGGCCTTGCGCAAATGCGTCAAGTCCTGCTTTTGTTGATCCGTAAACAAAGTTGGAACGGCGCGCTCGGTCTCCAGCGACACTGGAAAGGACAACTAGTGTTCCGTGACCTTGGTTTTTTAATCTGCGGGCAATGTGTAATCCAGCACTGACCGAACCGGTGTAATTCACTGTTGCGATTTCAACGGCATGGCTTGGGTCTTCCTCCGCGGTCATTTGGTCACCGAGAACACCGAATGCCAAGATCACTACATCAATGTCAGAGGTATCAAAAGCTGCGTCAATGATCGCGCCGTGGGTGCCTGTGTTTTTTGCATCGAATTCAATTGACTCAACACCCGCAATGTTGAGGGCCTTGAGTTGCGCAACTGCCGCATCAAGTGATTCAGAGGGACGGCCCGCTAAAAGAACTCTGCGGAGTCGGTGCCTGGGCATCTCTTTGATAGTTGCCAGTGCGATTTCGCTCGTTCCACCCAGGACGAGAACGGACTGTGGTTCACCCAGTGCATCGAGCATGTCAATTTCCTTTCAGATCTCAAGTCGCCGAGATAAATCAGAAGCAAAAACGTGGTTGGGGTCCATGGTGTCACGGATCCCACGCCATTCATCCAGGCGCGGGTAGGTGCGAGCAAAATTTGCCGGAGATTGACGTGAATCTTTTGCTAAATAAAGTCGGCCACCTACAGCACTAACGCGCTCATCAAGTTCATCGAGTGTTCGACCAAGGTCAGAAATACCAGCGGGCAGATCTGCTGCCAGAGTCCAACCTGATTGCGGGAATGACAGTGGGCCCTGATTCCCCGGACCAAAACGCTTCAGGACGGTGAGGAAACTGGGTGCGCCAATCTCACGCAATTTACTCAACGCAACTCCAACGAGGTCACTGGCAGTGTCAGGCACCTGGAATTGATATTGCAGGAAGCCACGGGGTCCATAGATCCGGTTCCAGTCTTGAACACCATCAAGTGGGTGGAAGAACGCACCTATTCGTTGCAGTTCGCCCGTGCGTGAGCGTGGATGCTTTCGATACCAACCTTCATTGAAAGCTCGCACACTTAACTTATTGAGCAGTCCGCGAGGGACCAGACCCGGTGCTGTTGCAATATTTTTGGGATCGTAACTTTCTGGGTCTTTGATCCCTTCGGAATTGCATTGCGCGATTGATGCGTGGTCACCACGAGTTATCACACCACGGCCAGAAGATGAAACACTATCGATCCAGGCAACCGTATAGCGATATTCGTGGTCACGTTCCATCATTGAAGACATGACCGAGTCCAGAGTCTTCGCCCGTTCGGTATCTACGCAAATATAGGAACTTTGAATCGGAATAACCGTAAAAGTAGCTCGCGTAATAATGCCCGTTAAGCCCATGCCACCGATGGTGGCCCAAAACTTAGGGTCTTTCGGGGTCAACGTGTGTTGCTCACCAAGGCCATCAATGACCACCATCTCAGTGACGTGTGCACCGAAACTTCCATCACGGTGATGATTCTTTCCATGGATGTCGGCAGCAATTGCACCTCCCACGGTAATGATTCGGGTACCGGCAGACACGGGAACAAAAAAACCTCGAGGAACAATTTCTCGCAAGATGCTGTCGATACTCGCACCAGCATCAGCCGTGACACTCATGCTGTCTGGATTGAGACTGAAATCGGTCATGGTGGTCATGTCGATCACCGTTGCGCCACCGGACTGCGCCGCATCACCGTAGGAGCGGCCCAGGCCTCGGGCAAGAACACCCCGTGAACTTGATTGCGTGATGAGATCGGCTATTTGACGTGACGAATTAGCCTCGACGAGTTGGGCAACGGTGGGCATGGTTCGGCCCCAGCCGGAAAGTTGTGTTGCAACCGCCTCACTCATGCGCCTAATGCTCCCAAAGCGAAAAGGATAAGCCACACGGCACCAAGTATTTGGAGTCCTTTGTCTGCGATCACGGCATCCTCGGGTGCTTCGGCATCACCTCGGTCAATCACAATTCCGTATCGCAAAATTGCCATCACGAACGGCAGGAGGCTCCACTGCGCCCACGGCAGGGAGGACGGTGTTTGCGCTACGTCAAATGACCACAGTGCGTAACCCATGATTGTGACCGCAGCAGCGGTTCCCCAAACAAAGCGCAGGTAACCCAGTGAGTAACCGTCGAGTGACTTGCGTCGATTTTGTATTTGGGCACTGGTGGTCTCTTCACGCTTCAGTTCACTGTAACGCTTGCCGGCAGCCATAAACAGCGAACCGAAACCAGCAACAATTAAGAACCATTGGGAGATGGGGAGACCAGATGCCGCACCACCGGCAACTGCCCGAAGTAAAAACCCCATGGAAAGTAGTACGAGTTCAATAACCGGCTCTTGTTTAAGTAGTAGTGAGTAGCTCAGAGTAAATACTGCGTATGCGAGCACCACTCCTGCCAACGCAGGTGCAATAAGAAATGAGCCGACGAGTGAAATAACTGCAAGCACCGCGGCGAATGAAATTGCCAACGGGACCGAGATTTCCCCTGCCGCAATTGGTCGCTTGTGTTTAGTGGGATGCTCGCGGTCACTCTCTTGGTCTTTTGCATCATTTATCAAATAGGTGGCACTTGAAATCAAACAGAACATGACAAAGGCGCCGACACTGGGCCAGAAAATATCTACTTCAAAAAGTTGACCGGCCGCGAGAGGCGCGGCAAAAACTAAAACGTTTTTCGCCCATTGACGTGGGCGCATCGCAACAATCATTGCAACGGGCAGCGACCTACCCTTGACGTTTCTCTCCGTCACAGAAGAACTCGATCTACGTGCGCATTGGGTTCGGTGTCACCAATAATGCGGGCAATCTGTGGCACTACCAGTCCCCATGTAATTGCGTGCATGATTGCCAAAACTATTCCGGTGGAAACCAACGTTGCGGTTAGGAAAGGTGCTGCGATTGACGCTATTGCAATTACTGTCCCCACCCAAAAAACAATTCTTTGTGCGTGAGGAATTCCACGCGCAAGAAGTGAGGCCATCGCACCGACCTGTGCCGCTGCAATTGGTACAAGCAAAACGGCGAACCAGAAAACATGAATAGTTGTTCCCTCAAGCACCACATCCATAGGGACCCCAAAAAGTCGCGCTATCGCAAAAACGATGAGGGAGAGCAGACCCGACCAAATGCCGGTGACTAACGCCGCATAGGCCAGAAATCTTGGTTTTGGATCAAGTGAGCTCGGTGGAGCAATCGGGGTCTTCGACAACATCCACTCGCCGGCGTCAGGGGAGGTTGGTGACGCGGACATGTGCTCATTCTGGCCTCTCGGCCTTGTCTGTGTAGCCCCGACCCGAAATTTCCTGCGTTGTAAATTATTGGCACCAAATCAAGCGGAAGAGGCGCGGGATCCCCATTCCACCCGATCCCTCAAATTGCGTTACTCTACGCCGCATGACCGATCATGTTGATGAACTCGTCGCTTGGACTCTGCGGATGTCGCGTTCGGATCGCGAGGCCGAACCGATCCATGTGACTCAAACCTCTATCTGGTTGGGAGCGATCGGTTTCCTCGCCCTTGCTATCGGAGAATCCCTGTTGTGCTGGGCGCCAACAAGCGGGAGGCTTGAGTTCATCCTCCTGACCCTGGGAACGCTGTGCCTTGCCGCGGCAGTGCTGACTCATCTGGATACCCATCGACTGCGATTCGGGCTACCAGCCCTCGTGTTCTTCAATCTCGGAATCCTGGCGGCTTCCGCAGTGTGGGCCCCCTACATTTTCGATCCCACGCTATTTGGGACCGGAACCCTGACACTGTTTACCTACACGTGTTGGGGATCGGCCTGGACCCTCGGAGCAATCGGCACGTTCTTCGTACTCCACCGCAAGGAAACCCGACTGGAACGCGGTGACAGAAAAGCAGCCACCACGATCCATGCATCCTTCTTCCAGCTCCTCAGTTTGGGAGTTGGCATGCTGATCTATGGAATCAGTTTCGTTGAGCAGAGCACCCTGCCGAATAACAATGTCAGCGGAGTGCTGGGCGTTATCGGGCCGGTTCTCATCGCGATCTCCGTGATCTCTCACGTTGAGCATCTGACGCTTCGGATTGGACGCCCGGCTGTCATCCTCACCATCCTCGGCATCTCGATCTGGTCGGTGAAGAATCTCAGCAGGGCCGCAACCGACTGGATGAGCGATCCTGCTCTGTTTAAATTCTTCATCTTCGGAATTCAGGGCATCGTGTTTGCCATGGGCGCCGTGGCCTGCATCCTCGTGCTCTCGCGCAAAAAGGCTTGGTTGGCCTCGCGAGCTGAATCGGTTCGGCTCTCGTCGAAGTGAGGAAGTTGGAAAAGCTTCAGTACTAGTACGTGGGCTTTTCCGGCTCAATCTGATTAATCCAAGCGAGCACCCCGCCACCAACGTGGACGGCGTCACTGAAACCAGCACCTTTGACTACTGCCAAGGCTTCAGCTGATCGCCCACCCACTTTGCAGTTCAGCACAATTCGTTTGTCGGTGGGTAGGTCGGCAAGGGCCGATCCGTCCATGAAATCTCCCTTGGGAATCAGAATCGATCCAGGGATCTGGACTATTTCGTATTCACCGGGTTCCCGCACGTCAATAAGAATGAAGTCGTCTTCACCGCGATCCCTTGCGTCAAGCATGGACTTCAGTTCCCGAACTGAGATTGTCGAGTCCCTTGCCGCTTCCGCGGCCAAGTCGGAGATTGACCCACAGAAAGCTTCATAGTCAATCAACTCGGTGACGGTGGGATTCACACCACACACCGCGCAATTGGGGTCCTTGTGAATCTTGACCTGACGATAGGTCATCTCTAATGCGTCATAGACCATTAACCGACCAACGAGTGGGTCACCAATACCGGCGAGCAACTTGATTGCCTCGGTGACCTGGATAGAACCGATCGAGGCGCACAGCACTCCGAGGACGCCACCCTCGGCGCAACTGGGCACCATGCCGGGGGGCGGAGGCTCAGGGTAAAGACACCGGTAACAAGGACCTTGTTCCGCCCAAAACACACTTGCTTGGCCGTCGAAACGGTAAATCGAACCCCACACGTATGGCTTCTTTAGCAACACGCATGCATCGTTAACGAGATACCGGGTCGCAAAGTTGTCGGTGCCGTCAACGATTAGGTCGTAGTCGGCGAAGATTTCCATCACATTTGTTGAATCAAGCCGCACCTCATGAAGCTGCACGGTGACGTAAGGGTTGATCTCCAACACACTGTCACGGGCGCTTTCGGCTTTGGATCGACCAATATCTTTTTGACCGTGAATAATTTGACGCTGCAGGTTTGATTCGTCAACGGTGTCGAATTCGACAATGCCCAGCGTGCCCACTCCTGCCGCTGCGAGATACATGAGTGCTGGACTTCCCAGACCACCAGCGCCCACACACAGCACTTTGGCGTTCTTCAGTCGCTTTTGTCCTGACATGCCAACATCAGGAATGATCAGATGACGGCTGTAACGACGAACTTCGTCGACACTTAGCTCGGAGGCGGGCTCCACAAGCGGCGGTAGGCTCACGATTGACTCCAAAGAAAAATGGGATGTGTCTTACGGGACATTCTGACTCTTAGGACATTATGCCTATTAGGACATTAGGGCTGTTAGGCCCATAACTGACCTTCGATGGCATCTTCGGCTTCATCAAGGGTTCCCTCGTAAACGCCGGTTGATAGATACTTCCAGCCACCATCGCACACAATAAAGGCGATGTCCGCGGATTCTTTTGCTGCCACTGCTTTAGCCGCGATTCCCAGCGCGGCATGCAGAATTGCCCCGGTAGAAACGCCAGCGAAAATTCCTTCAAGTTCTAATAACTCTCGAGTTCGTCTCAATGCATCACCGGGGCCGACTGAAAAGCGGGTAGTCAGCAGTGTTTCGTCATAGAGCTCAGGAATGAATCCTTCGTCGAGATTGCGAAGTCCGTAAACAAGTTCTCCGTAACGCGGCTCAGCAGCAATAATCGATACATCAGGTTTGTTCTCACGAAAAAAGCGCCCAACCCCCATCAACGTTCCGGTTGTTCCCAGACCGGCAACAAAGTGGGTGATCGAAGGAAGATCGGCCAATAACTCGGGGCCGGTGTTTTCATAATGAGCGAGTGCATTAGCCGGGTTGCCGTATTGATAGAGCATGACCCAATCTGGATTCTCGGCTGCTAAATCTTTAGCAACGCGCACCGCCTCATTGGAGCCACCCGCTGCCGGGGAATAAATGACCTTCGCGCCCCAGATCGCTAATAGTTGAGCGCGTTCACGTGAAGTGTTTTCGGGCATGACACACACGAGTTGATAGCCCCGCTGCTTGGCAACCATTGCGAGGGATATTCCGGTGTTTCCCGATGTAGGTTCCAACAGGGTTGCTCCCGGTGTGAGCACTCCACGTCGCTCGGCGTCAAGAATCATTGCCAGGGCCGCCCGGTCTTTCACCGAACCGGTTGGGTTGCGATCTTCTAGTTTTGCCCAGAGACGAACATCAGCTGACGGGGAGAGTCGAGGTAGGCCGACAAGTGGAGTGTGACCAACGGAGTCAAGTAAGGAATCAAAGCGCATTGAAAACTATCCGCCGGCGACCGCAGGCAAGATGGTGATCGAGTCGTTTTCGCCGATAGCACTCTGCAGGCCCGAAAGAAAACGAACGTCCTCGTCGTTGACATAAATATTTATGAAACGTCGTAAGCCACTTTCATCAATAAGTCGCTCACCCATGCCGGGGTAATTGAGTTCGAGGTCATTGAGAACTTCTTGGAGGGTCGCACCCTGGGCGCTCACTGACTTCTCACCTGATGTGTATGGGCGAAGAATTGTGGGGATGCGGACTTCAATAGTCATGATCAGGCACTCTCATTCTGGGCGGACTCATTCTGGGCGGACTCATTCTGGGCGGATTGAATGGGAAACCCAAAGTATCTCACCCAAGGATTGAAATCTGCTCCTCGGTGACTTCACCGTCAACAATTCGAAAGGATCGGAATTCAAATGGTCCCTCGGCAGGGCCGGTCTCGCGAATTGAGACCACTACGTAGTGGGCATCGGGTTCAGATGCCTGCGTTATGTCTGTTCGTGAGGGATACGCCTGGGTTGCGGGGTGAGAGTGGTAAATCACAACGGGTACTTCGTCTCGATCATCCATTTCTCGATAGAGGCGAAGCAGATCCATTGAGTCGAACTCGTAGAGAGTTGGGCACCTGACCGCGTTCACCATTGGGATCAACCGTTCCGGCCGATCCGATCCGATTGGTCCGGCGATTACTCCGCATGCTTCGTCGGGGTGATCAGCCCGTGCGTGAGCCACGATTTCGTCAATGAGTGAACGTTGGATTTCTAACATGCCAACGAGCATATGTGTTTCAGTGGACCTTGGAGTGAACTAGTCCCGCAGCATGCGGCTAAGGATCTTGCCTGATGCACTTGTGGGGACTACATCGATGAACACAAGGTCGTGAATCACCTTGTATTTGGCCACATGGCCTTCCATGAACGCCGTGATGTCAGCGGCGCTGACTTCCTGACCTGGCCGCAAAACGATAAATGCGCGTGGAATTTCACCGGACTCAACGTCGGGAACACCAATCACGGCAGCATCAGCAATCCCGGGGTGGGTGAGCAGGAACGCTTCGAGTTCTGCTGGTGCAATCTGGAAACCTTTGTATTTGATGAGTTCTTTGAGTCGATCAACAATTGACACAAACCCTTCGGAGTCAATTGATGCGATGTCCCCAGACTTGAGCCAACCCTCTGGATCAATCGTGATCTCGGTAGCACTTGGGTTATTCAGATAACCCTTCATGACCTGCGGGCCACGAATCCACAGTTCACCGACACCGTCAACGTCTTGGTCCTCACCCGTTTCAGGGTCAACGATTCTGATTTCAGTGTTGGGTGCGGTAAGGCCAACGGTGCCCGGCTTTGAACGCCCTTCAAGTGAAATGTGACTCACCGGTGAGAGCTCGGTCATCCCGAACCCTTGGACAACACTGCAGTCAATGCGTGCGGCCGCTTCTTCGCCAAGCTCGGCACCCAATGGTGCGGCGCCGGAGAAAACTTGCTTTAAAGAACTGAGGTCGTACTGGTCAATGAGTGGGTGCTTAGCGAGTGCCAACACGATCGGTGGGACGACAAAGAACCGAGTGATTTTCCTGTCTTGAATAATTGACAGTGACTGTTCTAAATCAAAACGTGGCACCGTAACAATCGTTGCACCGCGAGAAAGAAATTCATTCATGAGAACTTGCATTCCATAAATGTGGAAAAACGGAAGAACCGCAAGGACTATTTCACCGTCTTCAACTTCAAGGGCGTCTTCGACCTGCATCAAGTTTGCCACCAAGTTGTGGTGGGTGAGCATTACACCTTTGGGAAGACCCGTAGTGCCGGAAGAGTAGGGAAGAACAACAATCTGCTCCTTCGGATCAATCTCAACCTGCGCGATTGGATTGCCGAATAGTGACGTGAAAGGTGTCGTGCCCTCTGGAGCATCGCCAATTATTACTATCTCGGAAACTGCTGTTCCCTGAATCGCTAACTGCGAAGTCTCTAAAAACATACCGATTGTGACGAGGAGTTTTGATTCTGAATCATTGAGTTGAAACTTAACTTCATCCGCTGTGTACGTTGGATTGATAGTGCTCACCGCAACTCCAGCAACTGCTGCGCCATGGAACACAATCGCGAACTCAGGAATATTCGGTGACATCAATGCGATCGTGTCGCCTTTACCCAAACCCTTTGCCGCAAGACCACCGGCGAATGAATAGATCATCCCTTTGAGTTGTCCATATGTGTAACTGCGTCCGGTTGGACCATCAATCAAAGCCTCCCGATCGGGTACCCGATCTGCTTCGCGCAGGATGAAATCGGTGATGGAGATATTAGGAATCTCAACTTCAGGTAGCAGGCTTTTAAAGACGATCATGGGGACTCCTCCGGGCTTAAATCGGGTTAAATGCTGCTTTCACGTGGGGGGAGTGTGTCAGGTTCGGCAGCTTTTTAGGGGCAAAATGAAAAAATATCGGATCAGTTCGGCATCTCTGCTTGCAAAAGTTGCCATGTGGGTGGATTATTGTTACCGGCGGGTAACTTAGCCCGAATTCCCGTACCAAGGAGCGGCAATGTCACATTACAAAAGCAACCAGCGCGACCTCGAATTCAACCTCTTTGAGGTATTCGGTGCCGGTGAACGCATGGGCAAAGGCCCCTTCGCCGACATGGATGTAGATACGGCCCGCGATGTCCTTGACGAGGTTAACCGCCTTGCAACAGGCATCCTCTCTGAATCATTTGTTTCCTCGGACCGAGTCCCGCCCGTATATGACCCCGCAACCAAAACGGTCGTCATGCCAGAAGATTTCAAGAAGAGTTACAACGCACTCATGGACGCTGAGTGGTGGCGCCTTGATCTCCCTGAGCACCTCGGTGGCTCCGGTGCTCCGCCATCACTTCGATGGGCTGCCGCAGAGTTGCTACTCGGTGCAAACCCAGGTGCTTTCCTGTTCATGTCCGGACCTGGCTTTGCCGCGATTCTTGATGCACTCGGCAATGAAGATCAAAAGCGCTGGGGTCAGCTCATGATTGAAAAGCGTTGGGGCGCCACAATGGTCCTGACCGAACCTGATGCAGGCTCCGACGTTGGCGTTGGCCGCACCAAAGCAATCGAGCAGCCTGACGGGTCGTGGCACATTGAAGGTGTCAAGCGTTTCATTACCAGCGGTGAGCACGACATGGCCGACAACATCGTTCACCTTGTGCTTGCTCGCCCTGAAGGAGCGGGACCCGGAACAAAAGGTTTGTCACTCTTCGTTGTTCCCAAATACCATGTTGATTTAGCAACGGGTGAACTAGGCGCACGCAACGGCGTTTACGCAACCAACGTTGAAAAGAAGATGGGCCTGAAAGTTTCAACAACATGTGAAATGACATTCGGTGAAAACGAACCTGCTGTTGGCTGGTTAGTTGGCGACGTCCACAACGGTATTGCCCAAATGTTCAAGGTCATTGAATATGCACGCATGATGGTCGGAACGAAAGCAATTGCAACTCTTTCAACGGGCTACCTCAACGCTTTGGAATACGCGAAGACACGCGTACAAGGCGCTGACCTCACTCAAATGACGGACAAGACCGCGCCGCGTGTCACCATCACACATCACCCTGATGTTCGTCGGTCACTCATGTTGCAGAAGTCCTACTCAGAGGGTCTGCGGGCTCTTGTTCTTTACACCGCCTACTGGCAAGACCTGATTGAAATGGGTGAAGCCGGTGACACCACGATCGATGTTGACATGGCACTGCGCATCAACGACCTGCTACTGCCAATCGTCAAAGGCGTTGGTTCTGAAAGGTCATATGAAATGCTCGCTGTTGGTCTTCAAACCTACGGTGGTTCGGGCTACCTACAGGACTACCCACTTGAGCAGTACATCCGTGATGCAAAAATTGACACTCTCTATGAAGGAACGACCGCGATTCAAGGTCTGGACTTCTTCTTCCGCAAAATGGTCAAGGATCAATTCAAGGCCATTAGTTTCCTAGCCCAAGAAATCACCCAAACGGTTAAGGGTGACGAAGGTTCAGGTCAACTCTCAGTTGAACGCGAACTACTCGGCCAGGCATTGGAAAACGTTCAAGCGATCCTGGGTGTCATGGGTCAATGGGCCATGGCTTCCCAAACTGACATCAAGGAGATCTACAAGGTTGGTCTGAACTCAACCCGCCTTCTCATGGCATCGGGTGATCTCATGATCGGTTGGCTCCTTCTCCGTCAAGCCGAAGTTGCCTTGGCCGCTCTTGCCGGTGACCCCAGTGATCGGGATAAGGACTTCTACATTGGCAAGGTGGAAAGTGCTCGCTGGTTCGCCCGCAACCGCTTGCCACTACTTGCTGCAGAGCGTGGAATCGCTGAGGCAACAACCGATGAGATTATGGAAATCCCTGAAGCTGCCTTCTAGAAAGTCTCGAGTCCGCGCACATTGGGTTCCTTCCAAAGTGCGCGGACTCTCTTCTTTTACCCAGCAGGGGTACCCTGAGGTAATGACCAAGATTTTTGCTGTCCTTGCCGCGTTTTTTCTGTTCTCAACAGGTTTCATTGGCGGTGCATTGCCAGCGTCCGCTCATGCGGAATTGGTCGGTACTGATCCAGTAGACGGTAGCGTTCTTGAGAGTGCACCCGAATCCATAACACTTAGTTTTAATTCGAAACTTCTCAATTCAATGGCTGAACTGGCCGTTACTAATTCCTCTGGTGGAATGATTCCAGGGATAGTCGCTGAGACTATGCAAACAACGGCATCCGCACTGTGGCCAGCAGACCTCCCTGGCGATACATACACGGTTGCCTTTCGAATTGTCTCTGAAGATGGACACCCAATCACCGGATCAATTAGTTTCAGTTACCCCGAGTCGGTATCTGATCCACAAGTCAGCGCTGTTGAAACTCCCGTGGTGGAAACTCCATCCGTTGAGCCATCTTCCCCGGCATCGGCTGAATCTGAATCTGGATCTGGATCTGGATCTGGATCTGGATCTGGATCTGGATCTGGAGCAATGCTCGGCTGGGTACTCGGATTTCTCGCGCTAGCTTTAATTGTCGTCGGCTACTTCATTTGGAGAAAGCGCTCAACGTGAAGACAACCTTAAGTACGGGAACACATGTGGTTCCTCGATCAAAGATTCTGACTTTCGGTTCAATTACGGTTGCTCTTGCTATTGCGGCAACAGCAATAGGTTTGATTCTTACCGGAAGTGACTATGAAATAGCACCAGAAGGAATCAGCGATACCGGTCCATTGATTGGCTGGGGTGTCGCAGTTCTGCGAATTCTCACGGACCTTGCCGGGATCCTGACGGTTGGTTTTCTGATCTCCGCCGCATTCCTTGATCCCTCGGGCAAAGATGGCGTGCTTTCTGCTGCCGGTCGCAAAGACGTCATTCGTGCATCTTGGTCAGCGGCCGTTTGGGCGATAGTCGCGCTAATTCAGGCTGTATTCTTGTTGGCCTATGTTTTGGGGGTCTCGCTCTCAGAAGCGATCACTCCCAGCGTGGTAAGTACTTACGCAACAGATGTCCCGGCTACCCGTGCGTTGATTGTGGTGTTTTTCATCGCTGCCGTCATTGCCCTGGGCGGGTTTATCACTGCAACGACAGACGTTAGTGCGGCCGGTGTAGTACTTGCTCTCATTGCAGTTTCACTTCCCACACTCGCTGGACATGGTTCGGGCCTCGGTGACCATGCACTAGCTCTCACCGCCGGGGTCGCACACGTTGTTGCAGCAGCTATTTGGGTCGGTGGTCTGGTTGTCTTACTTTTCCATGCAATTAAACGAGATATTCCACTCGGGCGTGCACTCGAGAGGTTTTCGCCTCTCGCACTAATTTCAATTGTGCTCCTTGCTGTGAGTGGGCTTTCAAATGCCTATACCCGACTGAACTCATTTGATGAACTCTTCTCTAACGGTTACGGTCAGGTAATTCTCGTCAAGGTCGTACTGATTTTGGCACTTGGATTATTTGGATACCAACTTCGACGCCGGGTACTCCCAACCATGAGCGCGCCAGGTGCAGGAAAACGTTTCATGAGAGTTGCGGTAGTCGAAGTTTTCATCATGGTTTCAGCTATTGGGCTCGGTGTTGCTCTTGCCACCAGTGCTTATCCTCGAGTTGGAGAAGTCCTTCCCACACTCGGTGAGTCTCTTCTTGGTTACGCATACCCAGCAGCGCCAACGACTGCCAACGTTGCTCTTGGTTTTCATTTTGAACCCTTTTTCCTTACCGGAAGTTTGATTGCTGCTGCACTTTATGTTGCCGGTTATATTCGATTGCGTACGCGCGGTGACGCTTGGCCCGTTATGCGTCTGGTTTCCTGGATGGCAGGAATCGCCGTCATCATTTGGTGTACTAATTCGGGGATCGCGCTGTATTCACAAGTTTCGGTCGGACTTCACATGGTCAATCACATGACACTCACAATGCTTGGGCCAATCTTCTTAGTTTTGGGTGCGCCGGCAACTCTTGCACTTCGTGCACTCAAGCCCTCGCGGACGGGCGAGCGTGGGCCCCGCGAATGGCTAGTACTTTTGCTCAACAGCAAAATTAACTCATTGGCAACAAATCCATTTTTTGTTTTCTTTATTTATGTAGTCGGGCTCTACGGCCTTTACCTCACCCCGGCCTTTGGCTGGCTCATGGGATCCCATATTGGCCACATTATTATGCAATTGCACTTTATTTTCGCCGGCTACCTTTTCTACTGGGTATTAATTGGGATCGACCCTCGGCCACATCCACTGCCGTATTGGGGTCGCATCATTTTGTTATTGCTTGCCATGAGTGTCCACGCATTCTTCAGTGTTATTTTGATGATGGGCACGACACCCATGGCGATTGAGTGGTACGGGGTCGTGCGCCCGGACTGGGTGGTTGATCCGCTTGCGGACTCCGTATTCGGTGGACAAGTTGCTTGGGGGATCGCGGAATTCCCGGCTTTGATTGTGTTCATTGCAATCATGGTGCAGTGGTCACGAAGTGATGACCGTGAGGCCAAGCGGTCAGATCGTCAGGCGCAACGCGACGGAGACGCTGAGCTCGTCGCCTACAACGAACGATTGACGAGCCTAAATCAAGGGTCGGCTGGCCGAACTCGCAGCGAGTGAGACACCCAGGGAGAATGCGGGCTTTCCTGTAGTTTCCCGATCATGTAGTTTTCTGTACATGAAAAAGACGTGGCGTGCACTAAGGGTGCGCGCCGTTGCCATATCCACTGTCATGTCCGTAGTCATCCTTATTGGGTTCGTTTCTCCGGTAAGTAGCCATGCCACTCCAGCATTACTCAACGAGATAACTGACAGTGAGCAGGTGGTTTTGGTGACTGCCGAGTCATGGCGATCAACTGTCGGAACACTTCAAGTATTTGAAAAGAGTGCGAATTCTTGGTCGGCAACACAGAAATCGGTGCAGGCCAACTTGGGTTACGGTGGTCTCGTCGCTGGAAACAATCGCAAACAAGGAACAGGGACAACGCCTACCGGCACCTACGCCTTGACCTCAGCCTTTGGAATTAAGTCGAATCCCGGAACCAAGTTGAACTACATAAAGGTCGATAAGAATGACGCTTGGACCTACAACTCCAAGGTTCCCAGTACTTATAATGTTTTTCAAACCGCAAACAAGGATTGGTCGAACTACGGCGATGACGTCGAAGTACTCTCCACCTACGGCAAGCAGTACAACTACGTCGCGGTACTTGATTTCAATCTCCCCGCCGGCCAAATAACTCAGGGCGCAAATGGGATTAACCGCACGGATCAAAGTGCTAACACCAGTCTGGGTGGCGGAATTTTCTTGCATGTCAGCATTGGGACGAAAACTGCCGGCTGCATTGCCATCCCGCAGAAAGCCATGAAGCAAATACTTAAATGGCTTGACCCGAAAAAGAATCCCGTGATCGTGATTCGGGTGGAGAGTTAATTAAACGATTACTACCGGGCAATCAACGATATCATCGATTGCCGGGAACTCCGTTCGCCAATCTTCCCCAACCTGAACATCGATAACAGCACTCACCACGGTCTCGATTTCTCCACCGATTGCGTGAACATTCCCTAGTGGATCAACGATTGCTGAGTGCCCACCCAAATTGTGCCTACCTTGAATACCCACTTCATTGCACGCGATGATCCATGCTTGGTTTTCAACGGCCCGCGCAGGCAGTAACGCATCCCACTGACCAATCCGAGGTACCGGCCAACCGGAAGAGATGACGAAGGCTTGGGCTCCTGCAATGCGCATGGCCCGAAACATTTCCGGAAAGCGAAGGTCGTAACAGGTGGCAAGCCCGGTTAGCCCCAGTGGGGTTTCCACCATTACGTAATCCGTGCCAGGGGTCATCGTGTCCTGCTCGCGGGCGTAGGTGAAAACGTGCACCTTGCGATAAGTGGCGGCCAATTCCCCCTGCGGGCTAAACAACACACTCGTGTTATGCAATGCATCAGCGTTTTTTTCACAAAATGATCCACCGTGTAACCAAATGCCATGCTCACGTGCCTTCTGTGCGAGGGCAGTAGGCAGAGCTCCATCAATTGGTTGGGCGTGCTCGCGGGCGGCCTCCAAGTTAAATGCCCCGACATTCCACAACTCGGGTAGCACCATAAAGTCGCAATCACTTGCCTGCTGGTCAATTAAACCCAGCACTCGTTCGACCCGCTGGGGCACCGACTCAATAGTTGAGCAGTCGATTTGAAGTGCGGCAACTCTCACATCCATGTTCCCTAGCCTAAGACCTCAAATGATTCATCGAAACCCATTTAAGTGGGGGAAAAGATAAGGCAGAATGTGAACATGGACAATCTCATTGAGACTAAGAGTTCCCTTGACCCCATAAAGACTTACATTGAGGCGATTTTGGACTTCTACGCCACCTTGAATTCACTCACCGCCGAGCAATGGTCACTCCCCACTCCGTGTCCAGGGTGGAGCGTTGCCGACATTGTTGCTCACACAATTGACCTTGACTCAATGGCCGTGGGTAATCCCCCGCCTGCTCACGAGCCAAATTGGAATGAACTCCCCCACGCCAAAGATTCCTTTCAACAATTCACCGAGCGCGGCGTTGACTACCGTAGGGGGACCCCACCGGCGGCACTGCTTCAACAGATGGTGACGTGCGCCAACAACCTCACCGACTTCCTCGCCACGGATTCGCCGGCATTGACCGTTCCTTGGGTTGACGGCGAGATATCGCAGAAGCAATTCCTGGGCATGCGCACATTTGACATCTGGACACATGACCTTGATGTTCGAATTGCAGTTGGACTTCCCGGCGAATTCACAAGCAATCCGGCAAAGAATGCCGCTGGGCGAATGTTAAAAGCTCTTCCATTTATTTGGGGTAAGAAAATTGGTGCCCCACATGGTGAGTCTCTGCAAATAGATTTCACGGGAGCAGACTTTGGTGGGACTGTGTGTGTTGCCACCGACGCTGACGGAAAGGCGGCTTTCACCCCAGAGGCAACCGGTGAGGTGACCCACATTGAAATGTCTTGGGCAGATTTCGTTAAAGGATTTTGCGGTCGAGTAGACCCTGAAGTAACGCGTGCACGGATTATTGGGTCCGGTCCCCGTGTAGAAGATTTCGCTAACTCACTCCCCTCAACGCCCTAATACCTACATAATGACTTTATGGGGGACATTCGCGTTTTTTTACTTGACGACCACGAAATCGTACGTCGAGGGATCGCGGAACTCATTGGGTTGCAGTCTGACCTCGAAGTTGTCGGTGAAGCTGGGACAGCCCAGGAAGCATTAATTCGGATCACGGCTTCGCAGCCTGATGTTGCAGTACTTGATGTTCGCCTTCCTGACGGTAGCGGTGTTGAAGTATGCCGCGAGATTCGCTCACTTTTCCCCAATATCCATGTCTTGATGCTTACTTCTTATTCAGATGACGAAGCGTTGTTCAACGCGATCATGGCTGGAGCGTCAGGATATGTCCTTAAAGAGATTCGCGGAACAGACTTGATCAACGCGATTCGACAAGTTGCCTCAGGTAAAAGTCTGCTTGACCCCAGCGTTACCGAACGGGTGCTCGAGCGACTACGAAACGGCAACAAAGGAAGTAATGAACTTTCCGGACTCACGGGACAAGAGAAAACAATTCTTAATTTGATAGGTGAAGGCATGACTAACCGTCAAATTGGTGAGCAGATGCACCTGGCTGAAAAGACCATTAAGAACTATGTAACTGGGCTGCTAGCAAAACTCGGTATGGAGCGGCGTACTCAAGCGGCAGCTTATGTTGCTCGGCTTGAAGTTACTTCCGAGAATCACAACAAATCACGCTAAGGGGACACTCCAGCACAACCAGGTACCTGGCTGTGCATCTGGCCGAGCTCCGATAATCAATTGTCCACCCAGTTTTGTTGCCCGAGACTCCAGATTGGCAATACCGGAGATTCGGGACCCCAGCGCGTAGCCAATCCCGTTATCAATCACTTCGCAAACAAGCACTGGTGCATCGATTGAAACCCTGATTTCAACTTCCGTTGCATCTGCGTGTTTGGCGCAGTTAGAAAGTCCCTCTCTCACAACAGCAAACAAGTGGTCAGCGATTGCTGGAGTGATCATGGAATCGAGTGGTCCCATGAGTGTCAACCGGACCGGGAAACCAAAGACATTGGAAATGGATTCCACCTCCTGTGCAATTCTCACCTCGATTGACGTCTCAGGTGACTCAGTATGTAAGTCGAAAATAGTTTGTCGAATCTCGCGAATTGTTTCGTCAAGTTGACCGACAGCAAGGTCAATTCTCTTATTGACTTCAGGGGGTACCCCTTCATTTTGCAGCAATCCGTTGAGCAACAGTCCGGTCGCAAATACTCTTTGAATTACGAAGTCGTGTAAATCACGTCCAATGCGGTCGCAATCCTCAAGTACGGCCAGATCCTCTTTGACTTGCTGGGCCTTTGCTAACACCAGCGTTAGCGCCGCCTGTCCGGCAAATGACTCGATGAGTTCGATAACTGCAGTGGCGGCCACAAGTGACCCTTCCGGCCAAATAAGCAGGAGGACACCCAAAACTTCGTCAGTCGTACGTAATGGCAAAGCAACCGCGGCAACGCTCTCTTCCGCCAAGTCTGTTGTCACTTGACTCAAGATCAAGCATTTGTCTTCGAGGATACTTCCGCCCAGAGCAAAAGATCTTGTCAGAAGTGAGTCATCCGGTGCGGGTAACCCCAGCCAGGAACGCAATCGATCCGCGATCGATGTGGGTTCGGAATCGGTATTCACTATTTCGATGATGAGTGAATTTGTTGAATCCGGTAGAGCAATGATTGCGGCCGCAGCACCCGTTAAGGACCTGGATTTTTCCGCAATCAGGTCCAAAACTTCACCACTGTCGCCACCTGAAAGAACCGCCGTACCAATCTCTGTTACTGCTCGTTGCCACTTTTCTTTCACGGTGGCCAGTTCATATAGCCGGGAATTTTCAATAGCAACAGCTGCCGCTGTTGCGAAAGCAATTACCGAATGCTCATCTTCTTCGGTAAATGCTTCATCACCTTTTTTACTCGTCAAATAGAGATTGCCAAACACTTCCCCTCGTATGCGAATTGGTACACCCAAAAAGGAAGTCATCGGTGGGTGATTCTTGGGAAACCCAATTGAAGCGGGATGCTCATTAATGTGGGCAAGACGCAGAGGGGTTGGGCGCACACTTAACTCTCCGAGTAGACCACCGCCTGTTGGCAGGTTGCCTATGTGCTTGCTTACTTCATCGGGAATTCCAACATGAATGAAGTCTTGGATCTTTCCGCTAGCGTCCAGCACGCCCAAGGCTCCATACGATGCATCAGCCAAATAGACCGCATTTGTCACAATTCTTCGTAGGGTAGCTTTCAATTCCAGCCCAGATGCCACACCCATGAGGGCTAAATACAGTCCCTCATCAGTGTCCATGGGCCCATCTTGCCCATTTAGTTCCAGATTGTTCATGTCTTTGTCGCAATACCTACGGGCATCCCCAGAATAATCTTCCGCATCTGAAGTTGTTCCTGTTGTTGCTTCCAGGATTGCGCGTACCAGCCACCTATTTCGATCAGTTCCTCGTGTGTTCCAATAGCGACTATTCGACCAGCATTGAATTCGATAATCTGATCGCACTTCTGAGCGGCCATAAGCCGATGGGTGATCATGATGGTTGTTACACCCTGAGTGGAGTCCCAGATATCACCCTCGATTTTCTCAGCAGTTTCACAATCAAGGTGCTCCGTGGGTTCATCAAGGATCACCAAATCACTTCCAGCAGCAATCAGCCGCGCAAATGAGAGTCGGTGTCGTTCGCCACCGGACATCCTGTTTCCAAAACTACCTAACTCAGTATCAAGACCGTTCGGTTGTGATTCAAGCCATTCGATTAGATCGGCACGCTTGAGGACACCGAGAATTTCAGCTTCACTCATCTCGCCGCCACCAACTTGAATGTTGTTGCGAATGGTGGTGTCAAAAACATAACTTTGCTGAGCCAGCAATGTTTTGGATTCAGATATCTCAATGTGACCGGAGAACGGCAAATACCCCATGAGGCAATAGGCGAGTGTTGATTTCCCAGAACCCGTTGGACCAACAATCGCCACATGCGAATTTCTCGCAACTTCAAAAGTGACGTCAGCTAACGCGACCGAGTCAGAATTGGGCCACTGCGTTTTCAGATTCCTGACCTTAACCCCGTCAATACTGCTTAGGGTCTCCTGCAGGAAGGCCTCAATGCTGTCGAGATCTTCGATCTGCTTCGCAACAACTGACATATTGCGCCAACTCACTGCTGCCGCGGGTAACGTTCCCAGCACTTCAAAAAGTGCAAGTGGCAGAAGTGCAAGAACGGCCAGCATTACTGGATCGATTGTTCCCGCTGTAACCGCGGGAATACCGATGAGTAAAGCCCCGATTACCGCTGATCCCTGTAATACCGTGCCGAGACCATTGCCCAAACCAATTGACCATGCTTGTCGGTTTAACAGGGAATTTACTTCTGCATCCCTTTGCTTCAATGCGGCAAGTGCGCTTGGACCTGACCCCGTTACCAGAATCTGTTCGGTGTTGTCGGAAATTTCGACGACTGCGTCAACCACTTGAGACCTTGACGGTGCCAGCCGAGTATCCGTGCGTGAAGCAATAATTCGCACAAAAACAGGCACTACCACGAGCGAAACCAAACCGAGAATCGAGATCAAGATTCCATTCAGTGGCAAAACCCACCAAGTGAAAACTGCGATCGCTACCGTTACCAACAGCGCTTGAACCCACGGACGGACGACCCGCAGAGGTCAGTCCAGTGCACTGTCAACGTCGGCGCCGATTCTTGAAAGATATTCACCGCGGGAAAGACTGCGTAGACCAATCGGAGTGATCCGCTCAAGTTTGAGGTAAACACTTACACGCAATTTTGTGAGTCCACGCAGGGCCGAACTGTGACCCAACAATCGCTCAACATAACGCAACAGCGCGCGTGATAGAGCAAAAAATCGAACCGCGACGGCAGCCACGGTCAAGGTAAGTACCGGTGGCATACCTGCCGCTGTCGCAATCAGCCATGCGGAAACACCCAGTAACGCAACCGCGCTAAATGAAGCTAACCCTCCAAGGATCGCGGTACCCACAAGTCCACGACGATCTGCAGTGACATCACGCCAAAGTTTTCCTGTTGCTGAAATCACCAGTTCCTCGATCCGCTGGGGACGACTGCATTGAGGTCCTTATGAAGCCCGATGTCTCCTGAAATCTCAGCTACCAACTCAAGGTTTCCGACCCGCACAATTTGATCGGCAATACTCAAAAGTCCTGGGCGGTGCGCTACCAGAATCACAATGCCGTTTTCGTTTGCGAACTCACGCAAAGTTTGTGCGATCAGCATTTCACTTGCCACATCAACCGCAGCGGTAGGTTCGTCAAGAATGAGGACACTCGGGTCACCCATCAATGCACGAGCGAGGGCGAGTCTTTGAAGCTGACCACCCGAAAGTCCTGCTCCTGATTTCAGTTCGTAATCAAGTCCGATCGGCCTTATTTCGGCTGCAATATGTGAACTTTCCAAAATCTCCCAGATTTTGGTGTCACTCGCTTCACCGCTTAGATCAACAACACCTCGGATAGTTGGTGAACCACCTAAGTCGCTTGAAAATAGGTGCGGCTCCTGCGGCAACCAGCCGATTTTCTTGTGCCAAGAGTCCAAAGACACTTCGCCGATCGGGGTTTGACCCAGTTGAATTGAGCCTCCACGAATGGGGATAACACCCAGCAGTGCACGCAACAATGTTGTCTTTCCACTGCCCGACGCTCCAACGATCGCTGTCACGGTTCCTGGCTGCGCCGTAAAGGTGGTTGAACTTAATGCAATGTTCTCTGAACCGAAATGAGCGACCTCCAGATTGGTTATTTGAATGGGAACATGGCTCTCGACATCTATTCCGCTAACTGCATCGAGTTGATCTGATTCAATGAGTGCGAACAATTTGTCAGCCGCCCCCAAGCCTTCGGCGGCTGCGTGGAAATGCTGCCCAATTAAGCGAAGAGGCAAATACACCTCGGGTGCAAGTATCAAAACAAATAAACCAATCGAAAATGCCATCTGTCCTTCAGCGAGCCGCAAACCAATGGACACGGCAACGAGGGCGACAGAGAGACTGGCAAGAAGTTCGAGAACGAGAGAGGAAAGGAATGAAATGCGCAGTACGCCCATTGTGCTGGATCGATACTCCGATCCAACTTTTTCAATGATCTTCACTTGTGTTTGGGCTCGGCCAAATATTTTCAGTGTTGGTAGACCTGAGATCAAATCAAGAAAGTGGCCACTTAACCTGTTGAGGGTTTGCCATTGCCTGTCTACTTTTTGTTGGGTGAACATACCGATCAGAATCATGAATATCGGAATCAGTGGGATTGTGAAGACAACAATCAGTGCAGATATCAAATCCTGGGTGAAAATCACAACGATAATTGAAACGGGAACGATGACTGCTAACACCAGTTGTGGGAGATACCGGGAGAAATAGTTGTCGAGTGAGTCAATTCCCCGAGTTGCCAAGGCAGCTATTTCCCCGGCGCTCATTCCCGCGTTTCCTTGATTAATGAGTGTGGACAAGGCAGCTTGACGCAATTCCGATTTGGCAACCCCGGCTGATCGAGTCGCTACGGTGTCCGAGATCCAGATCAGTATGGCTCGGGCGGCAAAGGTGAGAACCAAAGCCATGATGGCAAAGGAAACACTCCCTAAAGGGGTCCCATTACCAATTACATCAACCAGGATTGATGACAAGAACCAGGCTTGCAGGATGACAAATAGTGCTGTTAGTGAACCAGACAAAATAGAAATGATAAAGAAACGCCGAGTACTCCGGGCATAATGAAATAGCCGGGGATCAACGGGTTTCATTTTGTGTAAGTGTCACTTAGTTGAAACAAAACGGTCATCACTGCGTCCGGCCATGGGTTGATCCGGGATCATCGAGGTGCTGATCCGCTTGCGGAACACCCAGTACGTCCAACCTTGGTAGATCACAACAATCGGGGTCATGATTACCGCCACCCACGTCATTACGGTCAGTGTGTACCCCGCACTTGATGCATTATCAATTGTCAAATTAAAGGCGGAATCAATTGAACTCACCATTACGTTCGGGAAAAGCCCCACGAACAGTGCTGCAACAGCCAACAGGATTGTGGTGGAACTCAGCACAAATGCCCAACCGTCACGACCCGCACGGGTGAGCCAGATCGCGCCAAGCCATGCGAGCGCTGCCACCAAGACCATGGGCAGAGTGATGGCTACTCGCTCGGAGAATGACTGCGCCCATAGGAGCGCCACTACGGCAACTACTGCAGCGAGTGGACCAATCTTGTAGATCAATGAACGAGCTGATTCACGAACTTCACCCGAAGTTTTCAGGGCTAGGAAGATGGCTCCGTGCGTGGTGAAAATCAGCAGTGTCATGAGACCCACTGCGATGCTGAATGGATTGAGTAGGTCAAAGAAATTTCCTGCATAGTTGAAGTTCGCAGCGTTTGCAGCATCGGTTCCAGGAAGTGGCTCAATGGGTGAACCGCCAATCACGTTTCCAAATGCGACGCCGAAAAGGAACGCTGGGAGGGCTGACCCAATGAAAATCGCGATGTCCCAACGATTGCGCCAGCTTTGTGAATCTTCCTTGGACCGGTATTCAAAAGCAACTCCCCGCAAGATCAAGGCTAGAAGAAGTACGAAGAATGCAAGATAGAAGCCGCTGAACATTGTTGCGTACCACAATGGGAATGCCGCAAAAGTTGCTCCACCGGCAACAAGAAGCCACACTTCGTTGCCATCCCATACAGGCCCGATTGCGTTGATCATCACGCGACGACGTAAATCATCACGGCCAAGAATTGGCAGCAGGATTCCAACGCCGAGGTCGAATCCGTCGAGAACAAAGTAGCCAATCCACAACACTGCAATGAGTATGAACCAAACGTTAACGAATTCCATGATCTTTTCCTCTTTCGTTAAAATCAGTATGCGAAATAAAGTTTGTCGTTGGATTGGGCATCTTTAAATGGGTCTTCAACCACTGTCTCGGGTGCACCTGCACGGATGTATTTCAGAATAAGTTTCACTTCAATGATCGCGAGAATTCCATAAACCAATGTGAATCCAATTAAGCTGATCCACACATCGGTCGCAGTGATCGACGGAGATACACCATCAGCTGTTAACTGTTGGCCAAAGACCACCCACGGTTGTCGACCCATTTCGGTGAAAATCCAGCCCGCACTGATTCCCAAAAGTGGGCCCAACATCACGAACAAGGTTGAAAAGGCGAACAGGCGACCCTTCTGCGGATTGCGTCCCCCGCGATAACGCCACAGGGCCCACAGTGACCAAGCGGCGCCCAACATACCTAGACCAATCATGAGTCGGAATCCCCAATAAGTAATGGGCACATTGGGAACGTAATTACCTGCACCGTATTCAGTTTCATACCGTGCCTGCAGTTCGTTAATTCCTTCAACCGTGCCGTCAAAACTCCCGGTGGAAAGATAGGAGAGCAGACCAGGAATTTCAAGAATCGGAGTGGCATTCTCTCCGCTGACATCTCCAACTGTGAGAACCGAGAAGGGTGCGCGAGTAGTAGATTCATAGAGTGCTTCGGCTGCCGCCATTTTCATGGGCTGCTGCTGCACCATGATTTTGGAGTCAATGTCACCCGTGATGCTGACGGCTACCGCGGCAATCAAAGTGACCACTGCACCGACTTTGATTGCTGGGCGAAAAATATCAATTTGTCGGTTTTTCATGAGGAACCAAGCGCCAACTGCTGCTACGCCGGTTCCCGCAACGAGGAAACTCGCCGACATGGTGTGAAAGAAAGAGATGATGGCAGTATTTTGGAACAAAACTGCCCCAATGTCATTAAGTACAGCTCTGCCCGTATCTTGATCAACTTCGAAACCAACCGGATGCTGCATCCAGGCATTTGCCGCAAGGATGAAGTAAGCCGAGAGCATGGTTCCCACAGCGGCAGCCCAAATAGTTGCAAGATGCACCTTCTTGGGTAATCGATCCCACCCAAAGATCCACAGTCCTAGGAATGTTGACTCCAGGAAGAACGCAAGTAGACCTTCCATGGCAAGTGGTGCACCAAATACGTCACCAACGAATCGTGAATAGTCGGACCAGTTCATGCCGAATTGGAATTCCTGCACAATTCCGGTCACTACTCCCAAGGCGAAGTTGATGAGGAACAACTTCCCGAAGAATTTCGTCAACTTTAGGTACTTCTCCCGACCTGTCACAACCCACATTGTTTGGAATGCGGCTACAAACCAGACCAGTCCCAATGTGATGGGAACAAAAAAGAAGTGATAGACGGTCGTAATACCAAATTGCCACCGAGAGAGATCCAGTACATCCATTGTCTAATACTTGCCTCTTATTGGTGGTGTGATGTGCGGCTTCGGACCTCAAAAAGAGGGACCTTGGTCCTTAGTGACATGCTTCGCCAGTGGCAGCTGATGTGCGAGGAGTAACCGAGGCTCCGATCCGCACGATCATGGGTCCCCTCATCTTGCTATGGATTATTTGGGGATCCACCTATACCGGCATCGCATTGATGGTGAAATCAATGCAGCCCCTTCTCGGAAGTGGGTCACGCTTTATTACCGCTTCCCTAGTTTTAGGAACAATCGTTCTACTTTTTAAAGGCCCCAGCGCTTTTAATGTGACCCGGGCGCAGGCACGTGGCGCCGCTTTCATGGGAATTTCCATTCTCGGACTATCAATCGGTATTCTCACCCTCGCACAGCAGTATGTACCGTCGGGCATTGCAGCACTCATCGTTTCAGTTATGCCTCTGTGGATAATTTTCTTTCGCTTACGTGCGGGTGATCGCCCATCCCGTCTCACTTCGCTCGGAGTTGGCATCGGCCTCATCGGGCTAATTCTCATGCTGCTCCCCGGCGGAACGACATCGGTAAGTGGTGCAAGTACCGCTGAAGTTGCAATTTGGTCCATCGCTATTGCATTCGGTAGTTTCTCATGGGGATTTTTTAGTTATCGGTCAACAAGTTACGAACAACCAAAAGAACCCATGACAACAGCCGTCATCGAGTTAGCAACAGCAGGTGTTTTCCTCGTTGTAGTCGGAGCACTCATCGGGGAGCGCTGGGATTTTGGCGTTATCACTACAGAGTCGTGGATCGGCTGGTGGTTTCTTGTTGTAGCCTCAGCATTGGCATACAGCGCATTTGTGTGGTTACTGAATAACGCACCCATGTCATTAGTTTCAACCTACGCGTATGTCAACCCGGTGGTTGCCGTAATTCTTGGTTTAGTAATTCTCAATGAAGCTATTACCAGCGATGTAATTATTGGATTGTCAATAGTGGTCGGTGGTGTCGCACTTGTCGTTACCGGAGAGCGCCGGACTCGCTTGCGACTTGCCGAGCAACCTCAATAAACCGATTATTTGCCTCAGTTTCACCAATTGAGATGCGGAGTCCTTCGCCTGGAAAAGGTCGAACAGATAAACCTGACTGCTCCAAAGCTTGATGCAATACATCAGAATGTGTCCCAAGTCGAAGCCACACGAAATTCGCGTAACTTGGATTTAATTGGTAACCCATTGCAGTAAGTTCGCTGGCAACGCGGTTTCGTTCTTCTGTGACCCATGAAACCCGTTCGAATAACTCACTCTCAGCGTTAATCGATGCGATAGCCGCAGCTTGCGCAATTGAAGACACTCCAAATGGTAGAGCGGTCTTACGAAGGGCATTAGTGATCGGTTCCTGTGAGATGGTGAAACCAACACGTAATCCAGCAAGGCCATATGCCTTTGAAAAAGTACGAAGGACAACAACATTCGAATTCTCGCGATACAGGCGAATTGAGTCGCTTCGTTTTTCCAATGGGACGTACTCAATATAAGCCTCATCAAGAACAATCACAATCTCGTTCGGAACCGCCGCTATGAAGTGTTCGAGCTCACGTGGATCAACAATCTGACCCGTTGGATTATTTGGTGAACAAACAAATATCACCCGGGTCTCTGAGGTAATCGCTTGCAACATTGCATCAAGGTCGTGGGTTTCATCAGGTTTAAGTGGAATCTGGATACTTTGTGCTCCCGCAATCCCAGTCCAAATTGGATAGGACTCAAAACTTCGCCAGGCGTACATGATCTCGTCACCGGGTCCGGCGGCTGACTGAATTATCTGGCCGCACAGCGCGACACTTCCCGTTCCCAATGCAATGTGCTCGGACGGAACTCCAAAGTGATGGGCTATGGCTGCAACAAGCTCACTTGAAAAAGGGTCGGGGTACCGGTTTATTTCTGTTGCTGCGGCAACGATCGCGTCCTGAACGCTGGCAAGTGGTGCAAAGTGACTCTCATTACTCGAAATCTTGAAAGTCGTTATGTCCGATCGTGGCGCTGGGCGCTGACCGGCTTTGTAGGATGGCAAAGCCTCAAGGTCCGGGCGAAGACGGGGGCCATTAGTTATCACTGCACCAATTTAGGGGATGTTTCCTTTTTCTTCAACAGCGTGCTCGCAAAGTCAGGGACATAGTGGTTGGTATCCCGTGGTGGGCGAACATAGTCAGATGCGGCTGGCCGTTTCGTCAGGGTAATTTTCTTCACTTCAGGAGTCGAATAGTTGATTGTGCTCAAGAAATGGTGAATCGAGTTGAGCCTGGCTGCTCGCTTATCATCGGCTTCAACAACAAACCATGGCGACTCGGGTATGTCGGTGTGAACAAACATTTCATCTTTAGCTTTTGAGTACTCCTCCCATTTCTTGATTGACTCCAAATCCGAAGATGAAAACTTCCATCGTCGCATTGGATCATTTATTCGAGATTCAAAACGAGCGGTTTGTTCTGCATCGCTGATGCTGAACCAGTACTTGCGCAAAATAATTCCATCTTCAATCAACATCCGTTCAAATATTGGCGTTTGATGAAGGAATCTGCGGTACTCGTCCGGTGTGCAGTAACCCATGACTTTTTCAACCCCGGCGCGGTTGTACCAGGAACGATCAAAAAAGCGAATTTCTCCCTGCGTTGGAAGATGATTCACATACTTTTGGAAATACCATTGACCTTTTTCGCGTTCCGATGGAGTCGGAAGTGCCACAATTTGAGCGAGACGGGGGTTGAGATACTGAGTGAACCTTTTAATTGTGGACCCTTTACCCGCGGCATCACGTCCCTCAAAAATCACCACAATTCGCTTTCCTTCGACCTTGGTCCACTCTTGAAGTGTCACCAACTCGGCCTGGAGTTTTAGGAGTGCTTTTTCATAGGTTGCTTTTGGGATTCGGTTGCTCATGCCCAAAGCCTACGACCCATAACGGCGAAATCCGTGCCTCGCATAACTGTGTTCAGTAAACTTTCCCCATGACTTTACGTAGGCGGGCGCTGATTGCTTCAGGCACCGGTCTTGGAGTAATCCTCCTTGGAATCATTTTGGTGATCACCACGTTCGTGTCTGTTTCGAGTACACAGTCAAAACTCAATGACCTCCTGTCTCCTGCAGAGCAGATGGCCAATTCGCTATTGCTTGGTCAAACTGCTGCCTCTGGTGATCTATCCGACTACGTACTAACGGGAGATGAAACTCCTTTGGCTGGGTACCAAAGTTCCATTTCGACAGCAAATGTCATGACCGACAATCTCTTTGAGCTCCTGGGAGCCGATTATCCCGAGCTCACCGCCCTCGTGGAGTCATCCGCCTCAGCGCAGCGTGCCTGGGTAAGTGCTGATGCCGAGCCAACACTGGAAGCGATGGCCGATGCAAAGCAAGCGAGGGCGGCGCGCATCACAAACAAGGCAAGAGCATGGTCAACGTTTGATTCGATGATTGCCGCAACAACAGCGCTACAAAATGAAATTGATGCTCAGCAAACACAAACAAGTAACGATCTTGCAGGAAGCGCCCGGAAACTTGGATTTCTCCTAATTTTGGGCGGGCTATTACTCGTTGCCGGATTTGTTTCTTACTTCATCTACTTCCAACGTTGGGTAATTTTCCCACTCATGGATATTCGCAAGGACCTGCAACTTTCAACGCGTGACCCAATGCACACTCATCCAATCGAGCCAGTGGGTCCACCTGAGTTGGCATCACTGGCAAAGGATGCAGAGTCACTGCGACGTCAAGTTGTTAGCGAGATTGATGAGGCATCGGCTGCCCGCAAGGGACTATCCCAAGACGCACCCCTTGTTGCCGCGATCAGAAGTGAGATGCAGGTCAATAGTTCATTGCACTGCCCGGGCGTTGCAATCGCAGGACTAGCCGCGACCGCTGAAGGTGTGCTGGCCGGTGACTACTGGGATTACATCCCTCTCAGTGACACCAAAGTTGCCCTGATGATTGCCGACGTTTCGGGCCACGGACCTGGCGCTAGCGTGGTGGCACTACGTGTCCGCGCCATTATTCGCACGGCACTTTCAAGAGGCCTCACCCTTACCGAAGCCGTTGAGCTTGCTGCCGAATCAACGAAGAACGATGATGCATTCGTGACCGCGTTGTTGATCTTGGTTGACGTTGAAGCAAATGAATTGCATTGGCTCAACGCCGGTCACCCACCTGGCATAGGAATCACTCACGACAAAGAACTATTCAATCTGGATACAACCGGTCCGCTCATCTCCTCCCTCGGTGGTGAGTGGGAAGTCCGCACTCACCAGTTCTCCCCCGGAGATCTCGTCCTTGGGGTAACCGACGGTTTCCTCGAGGGACAGGGTGCACACAGCGCTGCCGTGGAAACCCAAGCGATTATTCGGATTCTGCGGGGCCTTGATGCGCCGGTGAGGCAGAACCCCGCTGAAATTGTGGAACGGCTTGTGGCCCATATTCGTGAGATATCCCCACGTTGGCACACTGATGACGTAACGGTGGTAGCCCTTAGTCGTTTGGGGTAACCAACACCCCTGCCACCTATTTTTGTGGCTGCATGACAGACTAGGGACATGCGCACACGAACTCGGAATCTACTCGCTTGCCTCATTGCAGGAGCCCTTGTCATCCCGCTGGCCACGCCAGCTCAGGCGGCACCGATTGGGAACCCTGCCAATAACCTCAAAGGCACGGTTATTAAAGACTCCTTATTCGGGTTACACGTAAAAGATGCTCAGAATGGCGTCTGGCCCAACATTAATTTCGGGTCCATCAGGCTCTGGGACAATGCAACTGCTTGGGCCAATATTGAGACTTCCAAAGGTGTTTTTAATTGGACTGCACTCGACAACTCGGTGGCAAATGCCAATAAGAATGGGATGACTGACATCCTCATGGTTCTGTCCGGTACCCCCGCTTGGGCCACCAGTCAGCGCAACCCCACTGCACTTCCCGCACCCGATGCTTCTGGCGTCCCAACAAATATGGCGGATTGGGACAACTGGGTTCGCGCCGTAGCCACCCGTTATAAAGGAAAGATCAAGATTTACCAGCCGTGGAATGAAGCAAACTTGTCCACCTTTTTTACGGGAACCCCAGCCCAATTGGCCGATTTAACCAAGCGCGCCTACGACATTATTAAAGGTATCGATCCCAGTGCCACGATTGTGGCGCCCAGTACCGGCACCCGCCTTGGTGGACCGTTCAAGAAGTTCTACCCCGCATACCTTCGGGAGCTTGAAGCCCTCGGATGGCCGGTAGATGTTTGGGCGGCGCACACCTATCCGGCTTCCTTGGGTAACACCAACGACCGCCAGATACTCGCTAATGCTTGGATTGATTTCCTCAAAGCAGCAGGTGCACCTAACTTGCCCCTGTGGGATACCGAAAACAACTACGGTCTCGGTGGTCCGGGTCCACAAAATCCCGAGCAGGATATCGAAGGCTCACAAGCTGCAAACTGGACCGCGATCACCTATCTCGATGCACTTCGTCTGGGTATCTCCCGCGTCTACATGTACCAGTGGGGTCCATACAACGACCTATGGGGAATTCAATACAACCAGGGTGCTGCAGGCGCTGTTGCCATGGACACCTTGCAGGATTGGATTGTCGGCACCACCTACCAAGGTTGCAAAGAAGTGAACCGGAAAGTGACCTGCAAATTCAGTGCGCAAGGTGGAATCAATCAAGTCATTTACTCCGAGACTGGCAGTAAGACATTCAAGGCAAAGAAGCAGTACAAGCAAATGTGCCAACTCGATGGAAAATGCTCAGCTATACCTGCCAACGGCAAGGTACGCACCGATGGGCCGGTACTTCTCAAGCGGTAACAAGATTATTTATGGTGAAGGCCGGTGTGATTATCACACCGGC
>CAMAVT010000005.1 GCA_945861775.1 Bifidobacterium breve | reverse complement strand
TTGCATGAAATTCTGCTTTTTCGATGATCACATTAGGCAAGTGAATCGATGGTGACGCTTCCAGTGGAACCGTCAACAGTAATGATTGCCCCTTCGGGAATTTTGTGGATTGCACCCTCCAGGCTGGCAACGCACGGAATACCGAGTTCGCGGCTAACGATCATCGCGTGACTATTTGGTGCACCTACACCCACAACAACGGCGCTGGCTACGACAAACAGTGGTGTCCATGACGGATCGGTCTGCGGGGCAACAAGTACATCACCGGGCTCAAAAGCTGCAATCTCCGCGGTGTCAGTGATGATTCGAGCCCGACCCGTTGCTTTGCCGGGGGCAGCGGCTATGCCGGTCAAAGTGTCGCCCACCGAAGCAACAAAAAATTTCTCATTAGATACCCGATTAAGTTGCGCAATCGGAACTCTGGGTACGCGCGCATCAAGGAACAACGGCACGTCTAGGTCGGCGTATTCCTTCCAGTCCGCTTCACGCTGAGCAATTGCGGGGGTCACGAGATCAGGTTGAAGAACGAGTCGATCCAGTTCACCATCGAGTGCCATAAATATTTGTCGCGGATGGGTGAAGTGACCTTCACTTGTTAGGCGACGACCCATTTCGAGCAGCGCTACGCGGGCTTCATTGATTACCTTGATGCAGTTGCTCTTACCTAATTCACGCCAACCAGCGAACCTGCGTGCTGAATCAAGACCCATGCGCAAGGTGCCTAACGCTTCATCATTTCCGGCCAGGCTCTCAACGATGCTGGCAACTAATGCTTCAGCGGCCGCGCTTGCTTCACCGCGTCGCGACGCTGGTGATTGGTCATCAGAGAGTTGACGCATCCGGTCGACAAGACCCAACGGCAACTCAGGCCGTGTCTCCCACGAGTCCGCTCCCAAGTCCCACTCTGATGGACCGCGGTAACCGAACTCGCGCAAGAAGACCTGCAGTTTCTGGTGAAAGTCGGGGTGCTTGTCTTTAAGCACAGGCACTATGCCCACGATGCCAGCATCAAAAAGTGCACTAAGCGCGGTGTCATTGCGAACAATGCGGGACAAATCCCACAACGCATAAGAAGGAGCAGCCGACACAACATCACCTGGCGGACCCACCAGGTTGAACGGTGAAATACCTGAGTCAGCGGGCAAAACAGAACCGATAACGGCCGGTCCGACCGCAGATTGAGCGCTGGCAATTACCTCTCCGCGCCACGTCATGCGTTCATAGGGAGCCAGACTTCGGGCATAAGCCACCAGGGCCGCATTCGACATTTCACTGAAGTCCGGGCGCTGGGCGCGTAACCGATCTGCGATCCGGGTGTCTTCCTCTAACTCGGGAAACGAAGTCGTGGTTAACGTCCACTCGGTACGCGCAGCCAACCGAGCCGACAACGCGGGGTCACCATCGGTTGGGTGCATTTCATGCGGTGGCGCATCAGGGTGGCTGCCAAAGAATGCCGCGTCAATCGCCTCCCAACCAAGTCCAGCACGGATACCCATCAGTCGGGCTGTCGTAACACTGACGTACATATGCCCGTATCGAAATGCCGCTGCGGGGTACGCCTCTGGGTCAAGATGTGCCTCAGCAGCAGTTATCGCACCCAATTCGGCATAGCCGTTCGCGCATCCCGGCATGATCTGCTGATTCCAAATCAGATCGGCACCTAAAGGTGAAATTGGATCGGGCAATACGTCATTGGCATTAAAGCGCGAATAGATCGGGAAGCGCTCACTCAGTTTCGCGCTGTCGATGCACCAGTCGTCGCTGATCTGCCCATTAGGCGTCGCGTTTGCCATGGCGGGAACTTATGAGAGCCCGCCACCGGAGAACCACCGGTGCATTCGTTCCATATTCGCTTCAGCAACCGGTTCAAGGAGAAATCCGGATGGCGATCGAACATAAGAGAACGACCCGAAACCTTCATCCGGTGAAACTTGACTACACACCAGGGTCCAGCCCCGCGAAATCAGATCTGTGGTCAGGCTCGGAACATCCGCCCAGACACCGGCGTGGTGATTGTTCTCCGCATCTCCGAACCACCAAGGAGTTCCCTGCGTACCTTCAATCAACTCAACGTGTTGCGGGCCTTGGGTTGAGTAACAAAACTTCAATGGCACCAGTCGTTGTCCGTGCTCGGGAGTCCAAACCCTCTGGTCCTCCCGCGAAACGACTTCGGTCCATTCCAAACCCAGACCTGCACCCATCTCCAACATGGCGGCATCAATATCGGGAACAAGGTGTCCGATATGGAACATGCGATTTGTGTAGTCGTACACGGGTGCCTCCGGATTAATTGTCGATGGAAAAATTACAGATGAATGCGTGAGGGTATCGTCCTATTGTCGCTGAGCCCGATAGGACTCCAGATCAAAATAGTCACGCCACAAACTCACTCGGTCACCACGGACTTCAAACACTGCAGCGATAGGAATTTCAATCCACCTGTTATCAACGAGAAATCGGTCGGTGCGTTCATTCATCACCGTATTGCCCGATGCCACTTGTCGGTGAACCACCCATTCCACTTGCGATGCGGCTTCACTGACACCGCCTGAGAGCACGCGTCGAACTCCCTCGGGGCCGAACACTTTTCCGATCGGCACATTGTCATATTCGATGTCGTCGGTGACAAGAGCCTCGACCGCATCGAGATCGCGCGCCTCACATGCCCGAATAAGCGCGGTGACAACCTCTTCGGGACTCATTAACTTTTACGGCTTAACTTGTACGGCGATGAACACGGATAGGCAGTCCGGTGAGTCCACGCAGTGCGTAACTTGGGCCATAAGTCAATGCATCACGATCAACAACTTCAAGTGCGGTGACATTATTTGCCAGCGCGCGTAGAGCTGATGAGGACTCGATTCGAGCAAGTCCGGATCCAACACACACATGAATACCGTGTCCAAAGGCGAGGTGTTCTTTCACATTTTCGCGCAATGGATCAAAAACATCAGGGTTATTAAATGTTGCGTCATCTCGATTGGCGGAAGAGTAAGAAAGGAAGAGGGTGCTGCCCTTGGGAATCACGGTTCCGCCAAGTTCAGTGTCACACGTTGTCACGCGGAACAGACCCATCACAGGTGACGCAAGTCGGATTCCTTCTTCAACGACACCGCGGCGAAACACTTCGTCATCACGCAAACGGTCCCACACGTTCGGCTCAACAACTCTCAGTTCGTCGATATACAACAAAATGTCAGCCAGTGAACGGATTGTTGTTTCGTTGCCGGCAACAATCAACTCCCGGATCAGCCACACCAACTCCTGATTGGTAAGTGGTGTTTCACCCTCTTCGGCTTTCACCAGGGTTGACAACAAATCATCTTGCGGATTCGCGCGACGTTCATCGAGAATCTCGCAGATCACCTGCTGGAATTCCAAAATGTCTCGCTCAACTTCAAGCCAGCGCTCGGCCGTGAGTTTTCCACCCATTGAAGCATTTGATGAGTCCGACCACCGACGCAGATCAGCACGGTAACGATCATCGATTCCAAGAATTCGCATAATCGCCCACACGGGTAAGGGGATCGTGATTTGTTCCATCCCGTCAACGATCTCGTTGTCCGGCAGTGCAGCGGCCAACTGATCGGCTACCTCGTCCACAAGTGGTTCCATCCAGGCAAGTGCCCGAACAGTGAACGCACGGTTGACCATCTTGCGGTAGCGCGTGTGATTAGGTGGATCGTTCGTCCCCAGTGCCGGGGTGTACGGGTACCCCTGAGCTCGAATTGATTCGATTTCTTCGACCACCTCGGCGGGTGGTTCGGTGCGCCGGGCGGGTGGCAAAACATTGGAAAAGCGAACGGGGTCCATCAATGCCTCGCGAACCAGCACCCACGTTGTGACAAAGAACAGGCCAGGTTGATCGGGGATTTCATAGACCGGGGCCTCTGCCCGCAGCATCGCATAGGCGGGGAACGGATTTTGGTAGAAATCTTCCGAGTGCGGGTTAACCTGCGGCAGTGTGTCGGTCATCCGAGCACAGTAGAGGAAACACGGGTCTGAGGCAATGGAATTTAGGTGTGAAACCTCACGGCTCCACTGACCTTCACAGTTATCCTGGCGCTGATACCGTCCGACCATGACTCAAGCGCAGGAAACCCACGGCATTGAGCCCACCCAAGTGAACGTACCCCGCGAAGTGATCACCGACCTTCAGGATCGACTCAAAAATACCCGTTGGTTCGACGGAATTCAAGGTTCCGGTTGGGAGTACGGCACCGACATCACCTACCTGCGGGAGCTCTGCGAGTACTGGGCATCAGATTTCGATTGGTACGCGGTCCAGGACAGATTTAATTCATTTAATCAGATTGTCACAACAATTGATGACCAACATGTTCACGCATTTCACCAGCGCTCCCCGCGCCCCGATGCAACCCCGCTACTTCTCGTCCATGGCTGGCCCGGATCTGTCATTGAGTTCATCGATGTAATCGGTCCGCTCAGCGACCCTGATAGTCACGGTGCACCCGGTGCGCCTGCATTTCATGTTGTGTGTCCTTCGATTCCCGGCTACGGATTTTCCGGGCCCACGCATGCACGCGGTTGGGATGTCCGACGGATCTCTGGTGCAATGGATGTGTTGATGCAGCGTCTGGGTTACCCCCAGTACGCGGGTGCCGGAGGTGACTGGGGCTCAAACATTCTTACTGACCTCGCTCGCTCAGAACGCGCAATTTCACTCACCGCACTTCATTTAACGATGCCCACCGGGCTTCCACCCCAGCCGGGAGAGGTGGAAGAACTCAACGAGTTTGAACAAGCCTCGCTGGACCACTGGGACCACGCGGTTGCCACCGGTCGAGTTAATCACGTGAACACCAATACATACCGGCCACACACAATGGCGGTAGCCGTAAACGACTCTCCCGCCGGCTTACTGTCCTGGATGGTAGATATGTGTCGCTCATTCACCGTCTACGAAGGCGACGTTGAAACAGCCTTAACTCGAGACCAACTACTCGCCAATGCCACGATTTACTGGGCGAGCGGAACTATCAGCTCGGCAATGCGGCTCTACCTCGAATGGGCGAAGCAGAAAGCCTCCCAACCAAATCCCCCGTTTGTGACCGTGCCCGTTTCCGTGTCTATTTTCCCCAATGACATCAGACGTTGGCCTCAGTCATGGGCCAAGCGCTCACTCAATAGTGTCGACTGGGAAGTTCTCGACGCTGGCGGTCACTTCGGTTCATGGGAGCAGCCCGAACTGTTTATCAACTCGGTTCGCCGATCACACCTTGGTGCGCGGTGAAGTAGTGAACTTGATCAGACCCGCTCATGCCAACGAGCGTGACTAATGCACGGGCGGTAGAGACAGTGCTGCTCTAGCAGCTTGATACCCGGGTTCTGGGTCACGTGGATCTAGGTGAATGGCCGTCATCCCTAGAGCCTGCGCGCTGCGCACATTAACGGGTTGATCGTCTATAAAAACAGTACCTTCTAACGGAACATTTAGCCGTGCACACATCAAGATATACGCCTCCGGGTCAGGTTTATGAACACTGTCCTGCTTGCCATCCACCATTGCGTCAAATAACTTAATAACGGCCATTCTCTCTATCCACGCAGCGTCATGGAATGCCGTCAGATCGTTGGTCAACATACCCACTGGAATACCCGCGGCCCTCGCGTCATTCAACAGTGCAAGCGCACCTGGTCGAACTAGTTCACTTTCAGGTCCGGCATACAGCGGAGCCATCATTTCGGGCATGGAGGAAGGATGTCCTACCAGATCAGCGAATCTGTCTACCTGAAGCTTCCAATATTCGCGTTCATTCATTTCGCCCGCTTGAAACGCCTGCCAATCGGCATCTGATTCTGGGTCAAATGGGCCAGCCCAATTAAACGATCCTGGTGGGAGACCCAATCTTTGCTCACCCTGTTTTCGAAGTTCAAACGGTGTAAGCAGCACTGGGCCGCCAAAATCAAAAACTAACGCTGACAAAGAACTACCTTTCAACTGGTGCGTTAACTACAAGCGAGACCCGAAACGCTAATGCTCTTCTTCCTCGATAGTTACCATGTCGAATCGCACAACCTCACCGAACCAGCTACATGCCCCACACCACGTCATAAATACTCGAAGATCACCAGCCCAATACTCGGTCGTTATTCCGCCACCCGTTTCAAGATCAGCAGCACACATCGGGCAGAACTTGGGTCGATCAATCAGGTGACGCTCAGCGTCTGGTCCAAACCACGAACCCACGGGCGGCAGTCGGTATGGATCCGGTGGCAACGCCGCCAGATCTGCTTTCCGCTCGTCTGGGGTTAAAGGTGCGTCCGTCATGGCAGCTTTACCAAAGTCAGGCACTCGTCCCGGCGCTTTCCCTGGCTGCCCATGCATCCTCATGCAAGTCCAATAACTGCTGCTTCAATGGGCTGTAACGCATTGACCCGGTGGTGATCCATGCATGGGCGAATTCACGCTCGGCACCAAACTTGTCGCGCTCACACGGCAGATCGATCCGCTCGTGTGGTTCACGCACAGTTCCCAGTGGATCCTCACCGTTGGCAACCTTTTTCATGTTCTCCTTGAACATTTTGCGCAGCATGGCAACACCGCCGTCGGAACGACCCAAATGCTCCTGACTCCGATCCGTGATGGGACCTTGGGAAACCCAAGCCATAATGTCCTGTCCTTCAATGTAATCGGTGATCAAGCGGCCGTTCTCGTCCTTCCACAGATACTCGTAGAAGACTGGACGATCCTGCTTGGGTGCTTCAATGCCATTGGGAGCGTGATTGGAAAAAAACAATTTCCAAGTAGTTGTGTCATCAATGGGGACCCGGATTTGCATTTGATTGATTCCGGCTCCACCAACACGCATGAAATAAGGGAACACAAGTGGATGACCGATTTTCCAGTCATCATTTTCTTCTGTGCCACCTTCAAGAACTCGGCGCTTGAGAATTCCCCATTCCATTTCTTCGAAACCAGTTCGCATGTGCTTTTTTTGGAATGCTTTGGGTGCGTCAAAACCCTCGGTCTGACCAAGAAAATCAAAGTAGTAACCATGTAGCCACTCAACATGGTGCGGATCCACCGAGTTCTCCATAATCTGGAGCCAGTTGCACGGCAGGGTGGTGTAGCCGCAATCCTTGATCCCGTCCATTACGAAGACATCAAAGCGCGGGAGTTCGGGTGCCGGGTCCGGTCCGACATACACCCAAACCATTCCGGCTAATGTCTGAGCCTTACCCGCCTTCTGCTGCACCCGGTCGCGGAAATTCTGATTATCAGTTTCAGCGGGCTGCTCCACACACTGGCCATCAAAATCGAATTTCCAACCGTGGTAACCGCAGCGGATACCGTCCTCGTGCACCACACCGTAAGTCAGTGACGCTCGACGGTGCGGGCAGTGCTCTGCAACGATGCCGTAACGCCCGCTTTTTGGGGTCTTAAACAGAGTCCAGTTTTCACCGAGCAAGCGAACCGTTTTGGTAAGCACGGAGTCGAAGTCCTGCTCAAATGCAATGGGGTACCAGTAGCGACGCAGGAGTTCGCCCATGGGTGTGCCTGGGCCTACTGAGGTAAGTTCCTCGTTTTGCTCTACGGTCAACATGGTCATTCCTCCCCTGAAAATATAACTGATAAAAATGAAAAATGCTTGTAGGGCAACTACTATCCAACCCTAATGGTGCACCCCGGCTCCTGCGAACGGCAAGTATTTTGTCCCGCCCGCGGGAACCGAGGAGCCCCATTCGGTACTACCGGTTAATCCAGAATTGTGACAACGCCATTATTGCCATCCACCCGAATACGCATACCCGTTTGGATTTTGGCCGTTGCGAAACCCGTTCCGGTGACCGCTGGAAGACCGTATTCACGACAGACAATTGCCGCATGACTCATCATTCCGCCAGAGTCAGTGACCGTCGCCTGAATTTTTCCAAAAATGGGCGCCCAACTTGGTGCTGTCACCGGAGCTACCAGAATTTCGCCCTCTTGGATTTGGCTAATGTCTTCGGGGGAGAAAATGACTCGAGCAAGACCCTCAACATTACCCGGGGAAGCGGCCATACCTCGGAGTTCACCTTCAATCTGGTCTCCACCACCGAGCCAAGCATTCACACTGTCTGAGGTGATTCCCCACAGCATGACCGTGAATGGTTCGGTAACAACCTCCGGTGGCACACCGAGCCCTGGAATGGGCTTCCATTTGGCAAGTGCAGCACACTTTCGACGACGATCGGCAATGATCGGTGGCCAGTACCCCGGTCCCGCTGGCGCTTCCGGCGTCGCCCACGACACGAAGTAGTCCCACAGCATTTCCTCAACTTCAGTGCGCTTGAGGTAAAAGATGTCATCGGGTTCGCTCCAGAAACCTTCCTTGACCATAATCGCACCAAGTTCACGCATCTTGCGCCAAATCACCGAGTGAGCCCAGTGCTCGACGTAGAAATTATGGTTCTCAACGTAGGGGAAAACTGTACGCGCTAGTCCAAGTTTGCCTTGGAATGTCTCGCGGTCCTCATCCGTTAACAGATATCCCATGTATTCATTAACAATCCGATCTCGTTCAACACGAATTGCTTCTACCGGTCGGTTGAGATCTTTGCCATCTTTGAGATTTTGAATGTAACTACGGATGAACTCGAATGGGATCTCGATATTCTCGATCCAAATCTTGTCGCGGTGGTAGAAACCGGAACCGGTCGAAAAATTAAACCAAGGCTCAGCTGATTCCTCAAAGGATGCAATCCAAGCTTGGCCATCAGCACTTGACTTCAGAATTTCACAAGTCGCGTCAACATCACCTGCTGAAAATGCCTCAGCAACGCCGCTATCAACTGCTTTGCGAGCGAGACGCTTGAGTTCATCGTCCGGTCGGAAGAGATCCACATCTACTCCGGCAACCATTTTTGCGATTGACTGATCGGCGATGCTTGGGAATACAGTCTTGCAGAACATAAAGAAATCAAGATAAGCCGCGTATCCGAGATTAAGAAATTCAAAGTGATAATTCCACAGCTTGAGTGCCAAACTTGTGAGTCGCACATAATTTTCCTGAATCTGATACCCAGAACCCACACCGGCACCGGACTTAACTACCCTCTCAGCATCTTCTACATCGGGTAACGCTGCGAACTCAATAGCCTCAAGTTCACCAACGAGATCACGGATCTTGACCATCCAATTGGAATATAGATCATCCCAATTCATGAAGTAGTGGCCTGCACGATCAGTGAAGTTTGCAACGCGCTCTTCGATTTTTGCCGGGTCAGCAGGGACCGGGCTCAGGTAGCCGTAGCCATTGAGGATCCGGAACGCAATGCCGTCAGCGGGTGGCACCTGCAAATGACGGGAGTTGTATTGAGACAGTGACGCGAGGGCGTACTCAAAGAACGTTGCATCCCAGGGAGTCATGACATTTGGCCAGTGAACACCGTCCTGAAACCAAAACATTGAGTCTTCGAATTCACGTCGATTCTCAGAGAACAACGACGAATATATGTACATCTCTTGCCAGCCCTCGGCACCTTCAGGTGTCTCAATGTCGAATGGGCTTGGAAAACGATTGGCCATGTGATTTCCTCTCGCGGTAACCGCGTCTAAATACGATTATTTTTTGGTGTGAAGTGGATTCATTAGTGTGGAGACAATGCTTGCCATGAAATCTCCCGAGGATTGAACACTGCCTGTTGCACTTGAGGTTTTCTTGCTCCAGACAGTTTCTGGTCGAGCCTGAAGTAAAACGACATTTTTGCCGTCATCCAGGTCTGCGTCCACGGCCCACTCAATATCTTGTGGGCAGGCATAGTGCTTCTCTGCGGCTTTCGCAAGCACCGCGATTGCACGAATTTGCGCGTCGGTCAAACTTGGTGACTTGGCGCGTTCTTCATCTAGTTCCGCTCTCTCCACAGTTTCGTGGTCACTGAGACTAAATTCCATTTCCTTAATGGAGATCTTTCGCTGTCCAATTTCCATTAAGACTTTGTCAATCAAGTAGTTGTCCGGGGTTACCTCACCCGAAACAACCGCCTCACCAAAACCCCAGGCTGAGTCAATACAAACTTGTGACCTGTCACCATTGATTGGATTCAGAGTAAATGCCACACCTGCTGAAATTGGCCGCACCATTTTTTGAATAACGACGCTCATTTCCACTGACCGGTGCTCGTATCCCATCTTGACTCGGTAGCAGGTTGCCCTATCCGTGAATAAACTCGCCCAACACTTGCGGACTGCATCGATGACAGCGTCCGCGCCCTTGACCCATAGGAAGGTATCGTGTTCTCCGGCAAAAGAAGCGTCGGGTGAATCTTCACTTGTCGCTGAGGATCGAACCGCCACGGGTACGTCCTCCGAATTCGATTGGCGGCACAGTTCCGCATAGGCCTCACGTAAATCTGATTCAACTTGATCAGCCATTGCCATCTCACCAAATGCAGCCCTGATTTGCTTACAACGATCAGAAACCATGTCAGTGTCGTCGGTATCGAGTTCGTAAAGCAGTCGGGCAATATCTTCGTCAAGCGAACTTTGCTCTTTACTCTTTCGGTAAGCGGTACAGGTCAGTGTGAAACCGGGTGGTACTGGTAACCCAGCGCCCGTCATCTCACCGAGACTGGCTCCCTTCCCACCAACTTCACCTTTAAGCCCTTTCCAGTAGCCTTCAAACCACACGATATTTTCTGACATGGTTCTCTACTCCTTCCCTCGTAATACTGTTGGAAGAGCTCGGCCACTCAGGCCTGCCCACCAATCTGGGAGTTGATCGAGATCCGGCACCATTACTTCCTGAACTCGATTTCGATATGCAATAAACGCGGAATTTTTTGACATCATGCGGACAATTACTTCTTCCGTGTTGTACGGCTCCCCTGGGTCGTAACCAAATGCACTGATAGCGAAGACCCGAATCGGGCCGGAATGCGTGCCGACGATGATCCGTTCACCGGGATATTCGGCCATAATCCGTTGAATCCCAGCCCAAAATCTGCGGACGGTTGCGGACGGTGGCTCGAAATTCAGCATGGGGATTTGAATCCACAATGTGATGGGGTCGGCGCCCCCCGCCTGAGTGCTCCAGAACCGATCCATTTCGACCAGCCACGTTGGCCGGTCGCCCTGAGCCACGCGCTGGTACTTTTCCATTTCTTTTTTGTAGAGTCGGAAGGCACCCGTGACATCGCGGAGGCCCTCCGGAGTCCACACTTGAAAATTTCTAAACTCTTCCATTGCCGTGACTTCACTGATCTCGGCGGTTCGGTCCCACATGGTCAGGCCATCAAGAAGTCCCTTTCGAATTCCTTCTGCGGTTTGGCGAGCCCGATTCGTATCCGCACAAACAATCCGGATACGTTCACCCTGCTTGATTCCTTTGCTGATGTCGAAGCCGCGTCGGTGAACCTGCCAACTGCCGAGCGGCGTTAATCCACTCTCGGTTGAGTATCCCTGTGTTTCACCGTGGCGGATAATGTGCACCTGCGTGGTGAGGGTGGCTCCAATTTGTTCCTCTGATTCAGGAACTATTTCCTTGGTCTTAGTGATTTGCGAGTAAGCGTTGGTGACTCCTAGGTCCTGCCCCTCCCATAAAGGCAAGCGCTGCTCCAGTGCATTCGCACCGCTTATCCGGTCACGGAACCGGCGCAGATATAGCGGGGTTGATTCAGTTCGTTCTAAATCCAGAGATTCAGCCGAAGGCGTGACCGTGTTGGCTGCCTCGCGTTCCCGATACCGCTGCAGGTAGCCCGGAGGATCGGTCCGCTCCATACGCGGAAGTGGCGCTCTCGTTGACTGCGGCACTTGGCCGTCAACTTCACGGTTATTGACGTCATGGGTTGACTCTGATGTGGTCACTGCATCTCCTAACTGTGCACCGTCAGGAACTTTTGGTTCACAACGCCGTCGTAGTAGAAAATTGCACGTCCCATTTCAGCTTCTGTCCATGTGATGGGAGGTTCGTCGTGGTCTACGTAGTACCCACCGGTAAAAGTTTCATTGCGATTTCCAGCGGGGTCGAAGAAGTAGAGGCAGTGACCGCGCGTTGCTCCGTGACGTGTTGGATTCGTCTCGATGTTTACACCGTGATACGCGAGGACGTCAGCAGCATCACGGATGGCACTCCAGTCCTCAACGTAATAAGCGAAATGGTGAAGTCCTCGGTTTTGTCCGGTTACGAGCGCGATGTCGTGTGATTGGTTTGAGTGCTCCAACCAGGTGGCTACTTGAAAGCCGTCGTCACCCATTACTTGTTCGGTCAAGTGAAAACCGAGGACTTCTTGCAGGAATTTCGTGTTACCGCCGACGTCTTCACATGTTAAAAAGATGTGGTCGATGCGAGGCGGTGCGATTCCGACAAGACCTAAAGGTTTGGGTGGTGGATTTGTGAGCGGCAGTAAATTACCCACTTGATCCATTCCATACATTAATTCCATTTCGTGGCCACTAGGCAACTCGAAGCGGATGGACTCGCCACCACCTGGGCCTGCCCCATCTCGGGACACCCGGAGAACGGCGACACCGGCCTCCTCCAATTTGCTTTGGTAGTAATCAAGATCTTGGGCAAATTCCAACTTCCAGCCCATGCGAACAAGTCCGTAAGTCGGGGCGCTGTGCAAAACAACCGAGTGATGCTGATGTTCATCCCAGCACTTAAGGTAAACACGATCGCCCTCGCGATCTGTTTCGAACATGCCAACCACTTCACTGTAATAAGCCGTAGCTAACTCGAGATCGGGAACCCGAATCTCAACGTGCGATAACCGCAAAATTGCCATGTACCGAGTCCTGTCTTAGGTGTGAACGTTCATGAATCGCTGGTTTAGTTCGCCTTCGTAGTAAAAAATTGCACGCCCAATTTGATCTTCGGTCCAGGTGATGGTGGGGAAATCAGGGTCAGGGCGATATCCACCGGTAAAAACTTCATTGCGAGTTCCCAGTGGGTCGAAGAAATAGATTGTGTTTCCACGAGTAATGCCGTGCCTGGTTGGGCCAACATCAATTTGAATACCGTTATAAGCCAGGACATCAGCTGAACGGCGGATGTGATCCCAGTCATCCAACCACCACGCAAAATGATGCAGCCCACCATTTTTGCCCGTCACAATTGCTAAATCATGAGGGCTATGTGAGACCTCCATCCACACTGCAGATTGGTGGCCTTGGCCATCAAGTAGTTGCTCGGTGGTGCGGAAACCAAACACGTCCTCAAAAAATTTCGCGGAATCACCCACTTCTTCAGCCGTCACCAACACGTGGTCCAGCCGTGGCGGTGCAATTCCTTTAAGCCCTTCAACCGTCAAAGACGGATTGACTGACGAGGTTGCTCGTCCAACGTGCTCAATGTCGTAGACGAGTTCCATGATCTGACCCGAAGGTGTTTCAAATCGAATTGATTCTCCTTGACCCACATGATCACCTTTTGACACCCGACGCACGGGGTACCCGTACTTGGTGACCTTGTTTTCAAATTCGCCAAGATCATCCTCTCGATCCACTTTGAAGGACATTTGCTCGAAACCAACCCGGGGACCATAAATAAGCCGAAGTGAGTGGTGATTGGGTTCATCCCAACATTTCAAGTAAACGGAATTGGCATCACGCTCGGTTTCGAGCATCCCAATAACTTCCGTGTAATAGGCGGTCGCCAGATCCAGATCTGTGACGATGACATCTACGTGTGCCAAACGCTGTAAACCCATGAACGTTCACTTCCTCAGCGGTCGATGTTGTCAATGTCACGTACTGCGGTGCTATTGGGAAGGTAGATGGAAAGTGTCCCGCATGGAAGCACACCGTCCCATATGTAGGAACACTTGCTGCTAGCGTGCGTTTCCATGAGGATTGATTCCGAATCCAGTGCGCCAGCGCCCGAGGACATGCGGGCTGCCATGGCTGCGTACGTGAAGGCAACACATCAGGCTTATCTCGAGGCTTCGGAGTCACTTGCCCCTGCTGATCGCAGTCGCCTCCCCCTTTATTCGACAACGGAATTCACCGTTGCAGCCGTTGGCGCCCAAAACCTTCACATCATTGGCACAACGGAGAACCTACCTGCGCCACGGGGACACGAGGTGGTCGTTAATGACAGTGTTGGCGAATTGCAGTGGAAACTGCGGTTTTTTGACCCAACGGTCATTCCTGAACTTGGCCTTACTCAACAGTTGGATTCTCCTGAGACGGCGCGGATCCAAGATGCCCTCGGTATTCGCTCAACCGTTTACCACCTCAGCATTCCCCCCGGTGGTGGGCTTAGTGAGCATCACGCCCATCACGCCGGAACCGGTCTCGCGCATTCACACGCCGCGGCAATCCGAGACTTTGACACAATCTTGGCATTGTCACCGCACCGAAATGAACTCGTTTTTGAAATGAATTCAGCATTCGTCAATGGTTTACCAAATGCTCACACGTTACTTGCACGCGAGATCTTGCCTCAACTCGAAATCGACTCCCAAGATTTCACGGTAGTGCGCAAAGCCCTCATCAAAGCATTGCGGGGAAATTGAAATGACCGAACCAGCAAGGCGCTCCCATTCCACACTTTCGAGTGTGCAAAATGCAGCGCGCCTACTTAAGGAATACTCCAAGGGGAACCGAGATATTGGTGTAACCGAACTTTCTCGGCGGTTGGGAATAGGCAAAAGCACCGCTCATCGATTAGTGAATACCCTTGCCGCTGAGGGAATTTTAGATCAGGATCCCCACACGGGTGCCTACCGACTCGGCTTAGTCATGTACGAACTCGGAGCCTCGGTCGCATTGCACGCCGACTTACATGAGGCCTGCAGTCCCGTGATCGATCAGTTGCGCAATGCCACAAAGGAAACAGTTCAGGTGGCCGTGCTTGACGGGCGCGAAGTCGTTTATATCGAGAGACGGGAGAGCCCACAAACTCTTCGTCTGTTTGGACGCGTTGGATACCGAAATGATGCTCACTGCACGAGTACTGGAAAACTGTTATTGGCAGCGTTAACCCCACACACGCTTGAAGCAACTTTGAAGGATTGGAAACTCAAGCCACACACCCCACACACAATTACGCAACTCAATTCATTGCGGGCTGAACTAAGTGAAATTCGTAAGCGAGGGTGGGCTGAAAACATAAACGAATCCGAAATGGGTGTCGCATCCGTTGCGGCCCCGATTCGAAACGGTATGGGTGAGGTAATTGCGGCCGTGTCCGTCGCTGGGCCACTGCAACGAGTTTCCGGTGACTCTATGAAAAGATTCGCGCGCCCCTGTGTTGAGGCTGGCGTGGCAATTAGTCGTCGACTGGGTTACCACGAAAAACCCAAAGGAAGGCAATCGTGAAAATCACTGAAGAACAGGCCAAAAATATGGCTCGGCAACTACTCGATGCCAGGACTTCACTCACTCCGATAGAACCATTTACGGGTAGTGATCCAGAGCTGGGTGTTGCAGACGGGTACGCCATACAACAAGAACTTGTGGCAATGTTGCTTGCAAAGGGTGAAAAAATTTCCGGCTACAAGTTGGGGCTGACGTCCTTACCCATGCAAAATCTTCTAGGGGTTGACCAGCCGGATTTTGGGCCAATATTCGCGTCGACCATTTACGGTGACGGAGCAACGGTCTCGGTCAGTGATTTCATTGCCCCTCGCGTTGAAGCGGAAATAGCCGTGGTTTTGGGAGCCGACCTTTCAGGTCCCAACTGCACCGCAGCCACGGCATATCAAGCAACCGCTGGATTAATTGCAGCGATTGAGATTGTTGACTCTCGAATTATTGATTGGCGCATCAAAATTGCCGACACGGTTGCCGACTTGGCCAGCAGCGGTGCAATCGCATTGAGTAGCACGGTCATTCCTATTGATGAATGTGATCCACGTCTTATTGGAATGTTGTTTACAAAGAATGGAGACATAACTGCAACCGGTGCCGGCGCAGCGGCACTTGGTGGTCCCCTAAATGCCGTTGCTTGGCTAGCAAACACACTGGCGCCACTGGGGGTCACTCTCCCTGCTGGAAGCGTGATCATGACGGGTGCACTGCATGCAATGTGCCCCATCGCACCAGGCGATGTCTTCAGAGCGGAATTTTCCCACCTCGGTTCACTAACACTCAGAATATCTGAATAACCAGCAGACAAGGGAGAGACTGAATTATGAGATGCGCGATCATAGGTTCTGGCAATATTGGGACCGACCTGATGGTGAAAATGCTCCGTAGCGATGTCCTAGATCTCGTCGCACTCGTGGGGATCGATCCTGACAGCGACGGTCTAGCCCGAGCAAGAAAAAACGGGATTCAAGCACCACACACCGGGCCTGATTGGGTTCTCGAAAATGCCAGCGACATAGATATGATTTTTGATGCAACCAGTGCCTACGTTCATGTTCGACATTACAAGCAGTACGCGGCGGCCGGAATTACCGCAATTGATTTGACCCCTGCCGCACGTGGCCCAAAGGTCATTCCACCCGTGAATCTCTATGAACACTTAGATGCACCAAATGTCAACTTGGTGACCTGTGGCGGCCAGGCAACAACTCCGATGGTTTACGCGATTCGCCGGGTAATCGACGAACTCCCTTACGCCGAAATGATTTCTACGGTTGCATCAAAATCTGCCGGTCCCGGAACCCGACAAAATATTGATGAATTCACCAAGACGACCTCTACCGCATTACGCGAAATCGGTGGTGCTACCAAAAGCAAGGCAATTATGGTGCTCAATCCAGCCGAGCCCCCGATCATGATGCGCAACACTGTCTTCGCGGGGATTCCGGAGGGCGCCGATCACGCGGCCATCCTCAACTCCATTCATGAAATGGCCGGGGAGGTTTCCAAGTACGTACCGGGTTATCGATTGAAGAATGAGCCGGTGATTGAAGAGGGACCCTTCCACACACCCGGTGGAGTCGTCCCGCATCGCGCTGTCGTTCTTCTTGAAGTTGAAGGCGCAGGCGATTACCTGCCCGAATATGCAGGGAATCTGGACATCATGACTGCCGCAGCCATGCGTGTCGGTGAAGCGATTGCGATTTCACGAGCCAGTAGGGAGGCAACCGCATGACAACACCAGACTTTCGGTTAATTGACTCGACGCTGCGTGATGGCTCACACGCAATCAGCCACCAGTACAACCCCGAAGAAGTTATTGCGATCGTCAAAGGCCTGGATCACGCCGGTGTTCAAGTAATCGAAATTGCTCACGGCGACGGTCTTGGGGGATCTAGTTTTAATTACGGGTTCTCCAAAGTGGACGAGAAGGAACTTATTGCCCAGGCATGCGCAGCCACAACCAACGCAAAAATCGCTTGCCTGCTTCTACCCGGTATCGGATTAGCGGATGACCTCAGAGATGTCAAAGAACTCGGTGTCGGAATGGCACGAATCGCGACGCACTGTACCGAGGCCGACATTAGCGAGCAACACATAAAAACTTCTAAGTCACTAGGCATGGAAACAATTGGTTTCATGATGATGGCACACATGAACAGTCCAGAAGGCCTTGTTGAGGAAGCACTCAAGATGCAGTCGTATGGTGCTGACGCGATCTATTTTGCGGACTCTGCGGGCGCCATGACCACCGAAGATGTTCGTAGGCGAGTCAACGCGCTCGTGAATGCACTGGACGTACCCGTTGGTGTTCACGCACACAACAATCTATCCATGGCGGTTGCAAATTCCATTGCAGCATACGAAGAAGGCGCCACCAACCTCGATGGTACTTCTGCTGGGTTAGGTGCCGGTGCTGGCAACTGTCCGACTGAGATTCTGGCAGCCGTTTCGGACAAATATGGAATTACTACTGGAGTAAATGTATTGGCACTCATGGATGTCGCCGAGGAAATTGTTCGGCCACTTATGCCACGTCAACAGGTGATTGACCGAGCTGGACTCATACTCGGATACGCCGGGGTATACGGGTCGTTCCTTCTGCACTCACAGAGAGCAGCAGAACGCTACAACGTGTCGCAAGCTGAAATCCTGCTTGAACTTGGCCGGCGCAAGGTTGTTGGTGGCCAAGAGGACATGATTATCGATGTTGCCCTTGATTTGGCAAAGAAGCACGCGGAGGCAGAAAAGAAATGACAAGCTCGAGAACACCCACACCCCAAGCTCAGCGCCTCATTGATGCCGCTGCAAACCGAGTCGCCACCACAGCGTTAACCGGTGACTTTCCCGATCTCACGGTTGATGCCGCCTACGACATTCAAGCTGAAGTGGTACAGGCAAGAATCGATCAGGGCAATGTTGTTGTTGGTGCAAAACTTGGATTGACAAGTGTCGCAAAGCAAAAGCAAATGAATGTTTCCGAACCGCTATACGGTTGGCTCACCAATGACATGCAGATTGACACGGGCGCTCCACTAGTCTGCAATAAATTTATTCAGCCTCGTTGCGAACCAGAGATCGCATTTATTCTCGGTGAAGATTTGTCCGGTATTCATATCTCAGCCGTCCACGTTTTGGCGGCCACTCAGTTTGTATTCGCTGCAGTGGACATCCTTGATTCACGTTTTGCCGGATATTCATTCACATTGCCCGATGTCGCGGCCGATAATTCCTCCTCCGCTGGATTCACCCTCGGAGGCGTGGTTGTGGGCATCGATTCACTAGATCTTCGAACACTTGGTTGCACATTTGAAAAGAACGGGAAGTTGGTTGCCACTGCTTCTGGTGCCGCAGTCCTTGGTCACCCAGCAGCCAGTGTTGCGTGGTTGGTTCGCAAACTAGCGGCTCGCGGCGAAGGATTAAAGGCAGGGCACATTGTGCTTTCTGGCGCACTGACCGAAGCGGTCGCCGTTGAACCCGGCGACAGCATCACCGCTCGATTTGATCAACTCGGTTCAATTGAAGTTTCCTGCATTTAGCACGCACTCTCATGATTCGATAAACAATTAATCCCAGCGAAAGGTATCCAATGCCATTTATCCAGGTGACCATTCTTCAGGGTCGAACGATCGCACAAAAGCATGACCTCATGCGTAAACTCACCGAAGCTGCTGCGGACGCACTTGGCGGGGATCCACAGCGAATTCGGGTGGCGATCTATGAAGTCACCGCAGACGAATGGGCGATCGGTGGCGAACCCATTTCTGAGTTACGCCCTTCATAGGCTCGCGCAATGCCATGGCACCAAGCCCTGCGGAATGCAGAATTAACTGACAACTCATTTATTGGTATCCGCGTTGACGCACGCCATGTTCTGGTCTCGCGCACAGACGGTGAACTCCATGCTGTAACCAACGTGTGCCCACACAATGGAACGTTATTGAGCGGCGGGGTAGCCAAAGAAGGGTGTATCACCTGCCCGGGTCACTTCTGGCGGTTCGATCTAGCAACAGGGCAAAAACAAGGTGACCCTAATACCGTTCTTACTACCTATCCCACTCAAGTTCGTGCTGGATGGATTGAAATTGACCTGCCCGAACCCACCACTGCAAAAAGTCTGCGTGAAATTTTACTCGCAAGCGCTCGCGGCGAGGACGTAAGAGATGAGGTTTCCCTGTGAACAACTCCCAATATGCCAAAGGCCTACTCCTTGATGTCGGTGTCGTCTTCTTTAAATCAGCGTGGGAAATCGCGGACGACTACGAAATTGCCCGCGGATTACCCGCAGGCACCGTTGTAGGCCGAGGTCCACTTGATCCTGATAAAGATCAACGCTGGACGCGGTACCTCGAAGGCGAGGCCACCGAAAGGGAGTATTGGTTGGACTTTGCGGCTAAAGCGCAGGCAAACGGTGCACCTCTCGACGGTCACCCAACGATCATGCGCGCCATGTTCCAAACACCGGGGCTGGAGATCATTCGACCCGAAGCATTGGATCTGGTTCATCGAGTCAAGGATGCTGGGATTCGCTTAGGGATTCTCACAAACGAGTTAATGGACTTCCAAGGTCGCAACTGGGTTGAATCACAAGAGTGGTTCCCCCTGTTTGACATAATCATTGATTCGTCAGAAATTGAGATCCGCAAACCAGACATTCGTGCTTACAACATTGCAATTGAGGCAATGGGACTTTCAGCTTCTGAGATTGTTTTTATTGACGACAACCCCACATACGTGAAGGGTGGCGCGGAAGCCGGATTAATGAGCCTTCTCCTTGAAGTGACAAACCCTGGAAGGGTATTCGATCAAGCCGCCGAACACCTCAACGTGTAATTTGCATAACTACAGCTTTTGGCTCGGTGAAAAACTCGCGGCTAAAGTTTCCGCCCTCGCGGCCCACTCCTGAGTCACCAATACCGCCGAATGGGGCGCGCAAATCACGGATAAAAAAGCAGTTCACCCACACGGTTCCTGCTTTCAAATTTTCCGCCACCCGGTGGGCTCGACTTAAGTTTTCCGTGAACACCATGGCGTTGAGTCCATATGGCGTTGCATTTGCAGCAGAAACTACATCTTCTTCGTTATCGAAACGCTGGACGGCAACAACCGGGCCAAATATTTCCTCTGTGCAAACGCGTGCCGTTGCGGGGGCATCAACAATAATCGTCGGATTCACAAAGAGACCATTCCCAGAACCGCCTGTCAGGATTCGACCGCCATCGACCGCAATCGTGTCGAAGTAACTTGTCACTTTGTCGTGGTGCACAGAACTTGCCAGTGGCCCAAATTCCGTTGTGGGATCCTTCGGATCACCGACTTTCATGGACTCCGCCGCTATTTTGTACCTTCGCATGAATTCATCGTAAATTCCATTTTGAACGTAAAGCCGGCTGCCCGCCAAACAGACTTGACCAGCGTTTCGAAAAATTGCCTGCACCGCCCATCTGACGGCATTGTCCATCTCCGCGTCATCGAAAACAATGTTGGCACCTTTACCGCCCAACTCCAAACTGACCGGAATAAGGTTCGCGGCCGCTGCCGCGCTAATGATTCGCCCTGTTGAGGATTCACCAGTGAAGGTAATTCGATCGACAGCCGGGTTACGTGTCAGTGCCTCACCAACGGAATTCGGTCCGAATCCGTGAACAACGTTTAAGACACCCTCGGGAACGCCCGCTTCGAGCGCCAACCTCGCCCAAATGGTGGCTGACGCGGGTGTGTCCTCAGCCGGTTTCAACACCACGGTGTTGCCCCACGCCAACGCAGGGGCGACTTTCCATGTACTCATCATTAATGGAAAATTCCACGGCGCGATGGCAACAACAACACCAGCGGGGTCGTGGACCGAGTATGCGTGATGACCTGAATCCATCGGGTATGTGTCGGCCATGCTTAAGCGGGCATGATCCGCAAAGAATCTGACATTCCATGAACTTCGCTCGACGTCATGTAGCGCCTGAGTTACCGGCTTGCCCATATCCCGCGTATCGGCAAGGGCCAATTCTTGGGCGTGCTCATCCATCAAGTCAGCCAGCCGGTGCAAGATTTTCTGGCGCTTTTCATATCCCATCCGTGGCCAAGGCCCATGGTCAAACGCCTCGCGCGCCGCTGCAACAGCTAGGTCCGCATCGGCTGCACTACCCAGTGCAACGGTTGCCCACTGCTCCTGTGTGTACGGGTCAATATCTGGCATTGTGGCGCCATCAATTGAGGGCACTTCCTTGCCAGCGATCACATGTTCAAAAACGTCCATCTGCTAAGTCTGCCGTGTATGTCCCGCTATGCGAATCAAACACTTAGGTCTTCCCGTCAAGCGGGACACGTTAATCTACGAAAGTACTTAGCTTTCGTTCACAGATTTGAAAATTTGCCAACAAACGAGTTCAGGGAATTACCTGGTGACGACTCCCACTTTTTTGTAGACCTAGCGGGAAGCGAGCCCATAAGAATTCGAACCTCCGTTGTTCTCACTGGAATTGCCTTGTGAAACTAGGCACCCTCAGACTGTTTCTTCGTCCTCGCTCCGATCACGCACCAGCAGAATCGGGCTTTTCGAGTGGTGCGCGATTGCACTCGCAACCGATCCGACCGTCATGCGCGGGTGTTCAGGATTCCACGCTTGCAATTCGTCGTAGCCCAATAGTGAGGATTTAGTTCTCCTATTTGAGAGTTCAACACTAGTAATGTCAAGATCCCAATGTGGCCACGACTGGGAAGTGATCCAGCCCCAAGCCATCGAAGCTCCCTCTGAGTGATTTCACCAAAAGTCAGTTTTTCCGACGCAACAACCCCCATCAATTTCTGTCATTGTGACACAAAATAATGGTTTTTCTCGGGTGAGCGATGAGCAATTAATTGAAATGACAGGGCGAACTACTTCCTGGCCCGCTCTTGATCCACGAATCAGGTACTAGTTTCTTTCAAGGAAATTCAGGTCAGGCGCAAACCTTCTTGAGTGCGATATTGATCCCCGCTCGAAAATCTTTCTTCGAGGCGCCGATCATTTTAGTTGCGTCCGTTATCTCTTTTTGTCCCATGAACAAGCCCAGAACTGACTTGGGATTAATCTCGAACAACGTGCAGATGTCTTCGAATGTCTTTGGATCCTCAGCCAAACTTTCCTCGAACGCCTCGTAAACGAGTTTTGCCACGGCATTTTGCTTATTCGTCGCCGAAGGCTGCAACGCTTGTGCAGGGGCAGCGAGCCCGATAAGACTTGTAAGACCAATGATTAAAACCGATGCTGCACTTAACCGAATAACCTTCACGGACAATCCTTTGTTCGAAGTTGAATTATAACCTTAGTACGCTTGATCAAATCTAAGGCATCTTGTACTTTTCCGCAGCGAGTCAGCCGAATTATTTGGCGTGGCGCAATTGCGAGGGCAACAGTCGTCACAGAAAAATCGCCCGCTAGACCCTGAGCCGAAAGTGCCTCCCTGGATATGACCCGCGGCTCATATTCACGGGTTTGGAGTTAACGGAGAATAACTCCACCGGATAAGTCGCACCACATCACTGAAACAGGTGCAGCTCAATGGGGCATCGCCTGAGCTGTGCTTGCTTCGTACTCGCCTTTGACTGGCATGGGACTCCCCTTAATCCTTAATGAGGCTACAACATCTAGATGATCAAGCAAGTACACTGCGAAGAAAGAACCGCAACGGTCAGTGTCGCCTCCAAATTATTCAATCAGCCAATTTGGCTGGGACAGGAGCAGGTGTGAAGGCAACACTCTTCAGCCAAGTCTTGATCGCTGGACTGGTCCTCACCGCATGTAGCTGGACTTCTTCCGGAAATAATGAAGCTGGGGTTTCTGTGAATAATCCAATCGGTGCCGAGAGCGGGACGGTCAAGGGTTCGATACCGTCGAAATCTATTGACGATTCAGTAGCTCCGTCAACCGTTGAGTCGTCGTCACCTGCGGCGACACCTTCAGTTTCGACCTCGTCATCGGCTGAGACCGCCATTCCCTCGCCCATCGCGTCCCCCGGGGCAACGAAGTGCCCATTGAAACCCGGTGCGATGTGCGACGGTGCCGATCTCGCCGGGATGGATCTCAGCGGCCTAGACCTTTCTGGAATCTCGCTGATCGGCGCGCAGCTCATCGGAACGAATTTCTCCGCTGCCAACCTTTCCAATGCCCGACTCACAGGCGCGAACATCGCGGGTGCGATCTGGAAGGGAACGGACCTCACCGGTGCATCGACGGGATTCGATGCTCTGGATCCCTCCCTGCAATCAGCGACGACATGCCGAACTCGGATGGCGAAAGGTGTGATTGACAGTCGCGGCTGCCCCTGCAGGAATGTTGGCGCATCGACAGCCGGGGCCGACCCATGGATGGGGAGCATCGGACTCGGCGCAATCTCGGACATGCCAAAGCAATACGCGCGAGCCGAGGGCCAAAATGTGTCTATCAGGGACAACCAGGCGCTCTTCTCTCTGCTTGGCGCCAGTTGGGGTGGGGACGAAAGGTCCACCTTCGCGCTTCCCCGGGTGACCGGACCTTGGGCAGGTGTGCGTACTGGTAAGAACGGGGACGGTCAGTGCCTTCAGTGTTCGGTGGCAATCCTTGGCATTTACCCGAATGTGCCCGTCGAGACTGTCTTCCCGGGTGAAATCTACCTCTCTGCGGTGACCGGGGGCTACTTCCGCGGCGAGATGACCGGGGCTGGCGCGCGGATCGATACGACCATTAGTTCCTATATGGGGAAGGGGTTCACGGCCTACGCTATTCCTTCCACTTGGCCGGCCGCCTGGGCCAACACCAACAGCTATGAGGATACCTATACGGGCGAGTTCCGTCTTTTCACTACATCCCAGCCACTTCCGTCCATATTCGTCCCTGCAAATGGGGCTGCCATCTCTCAGGACAAAAACCCAGGACTCTACGAACTGCTCGGCAGCACATTGCCCGTCGTCGTTGCACCGGATGGGTACCAATGGGCAGTGGCAACCGACGGAATCTACCCCACCCAGTGGTAGAGCATTAGTCAGTTCACGCAGCCGCTAGATTCCCTGCGGCCCGGATTTATGCATTACGTAAAAGGGTGGCTTTCCCCGCACTATCCTTGGTCCTAAGCGACCTACTCGGAGGCGGTTAGTGTGAAGAGTCCTGTTACTTCTTTCGTTCTGGCTTTGGTCAGCGTGATCCTTACCCCGATCTTGCTCTTCATTGAGTTCACCGCTTTATTTGGTGTTGCGATGATCACCTACGAATCAGCTAATCCGCTCTGGGTCAAAATCATTTCGGTCGTTGTCCTGATCCTGATCGGACTTTTCGTGTTAGCCGTGCCTGTCCTAGCCCTCATCATGGGCACCAAGTCGCGTGCGGCAGCCAAGTCAACGCCGACAGAGGGTGCAGGTCTAGCTACGGCCGCGATGGTGATCGCGGGAATCGTAACCGCGGTCGTTGTTGTCACTCAGGTGTACGTGATCTACTCGTCTTTCGCATAGTGCATTACCGATAGCGAGTTGAGCTAAACACCGACAGCCAGGACTACCGCGATGATTAACATAACCACGCCACCAATTCGATAGACCTTGGTCATTGACGGCCTGCTGTACCAGCGCGTGTCACCTTCTTTGGGTTCCTGCCCAAATAATCCGAGAAGTGCGAGCGCAAAACCTGGTACGGCCATCCAAAGAAAGGTCAATTGTGCAAGGTTAGGAACGTTACCTAAGAGAGTTTTCAAGATGGCAGTAACAACCAAACCAAACGCAAGCATGACAGCGAATAAGGGCACACCTTCAGGAATCGCCTGCCACAATGCCGGGAAATTCTTGAAACGATGCGCGAGCATCGAAAGCAACGAAGGCAGCAGGAATAACAGGGCTGCAACCCATAATTGCCACACATTGCCAACGAAGGCCGCGGAGATAAACAAGAACGCCCCGGTGCGTACCAAGGCCGATGACACCAGTTGGGTGGTACCCGGCTCCGAGACACCGGTAGGTGTCAGTGCCGTCATCCGCGCCGGCACCTTGCGGGCCGCGGCCTGCTCGAGCAGAACTTTCGCAACCAAGGCAATCAGCGCAACCAATCCAAGGAGTCTCGCTTGCTCGGCAATCGGGAAGTCAATGGCACCTAAGTCGGGTAACGCCGAAACTACGGCAATGGTGATCCAGGCGCCGATCAGTGGAACCACAAATAGATCGGTGAGGCGCTCCCACGACGCATCTGGCCCCGTTGCCCAACGGCGACGAATATCGCGGAAACTCCCGGCGATCAACCCCGGGCCAACCATGATCAAGCCAACACCGATCAAGGTGCGCACGCTGGATGCATTGACGATTCCGCCGGCCAGTGCTACCGACACGGCAAATGCAAGCGCTCCGATCAACCCAGCAAACGCATCAAAGACACCAATTACAAGAAGAGGGATCATCAGTGCAAGGATCGCCGGCTCCGCCCGCCCACCGACACTAATGGCGGCAAAAATACCCAGCAGCAACGCTGCCAACGGCAAGATCAGACTGAACCCTCCGGCGAAAGCACGAACTGGCGCCGCATCGTTCAAAGTTCGGCTCAGAAGTGGACTGAATTTGGCCACCGAGCCACCTACCCCGGCAAGTGCTAGTACCGCCGCTGATCGTACCGGCAAATCCGGCGCATCGATTTCGTCTAAATCGTCGATTCGACTGCGAACGGCGATGTCAACGCCTTCTCCACTTGGACCTTTGCTAACACCTGCAACGTCAACCGGACGACTACTCCCGCCGCCCATGCCTGCGCCGACCCCCGCGACCGTCGCGATAGTCAGGGCCGCAACAGAAATCGCGGCCACCACAGCTGGCGCATCAAGTGGCTCCACCGCTGGGTACGCAGGAACTTTGGGATTACTTGAAATTACCGGTATCTCCAACCCCTCAGTGGAAACATCCGGGGTGACAGCAGCCAACGTGCCGTCCTCTGAGATCGAAATACCTGTTGCTATTTCGGTAGGTGCACCGGTTGCGTCAACCGCCTGCAATACAACAGTGTGTTCGCCAGGTGGTAGGTCATCCGGCAAGGTCGCAGAAATCGACAAGTTGCCATCGGCATCAGCTGTACCCTCACCGATAACTTGCGGGGTAGAAAACACCAACACAACGGCGCGACTCCCCGGTAGCAATCCACTTGCCTGTGCGTCGACCGCTGAGCCACTAACTTGAGCGCCTATTTTGGCAGAAATATTTAGGGACCAAGTAGCAGAAACTGGGTTTCCTTCTTCAACACCAGCGTCTTCAACACCAGCGTCTTCAACACCTGCGTCTTCTTCGGTACCAAACTCATCTTCATCCGTGCCAAACTCATCCTCATCCTCTTCCGTACCAAACTCATCCTCTTCGTCCGCAGCCGCTTCCTCTTCTTCCTCAGTAGCCGCTTCCTCTTCTTCCTCTGTAGCCGCTTCCTCTTCTTCCTCGGCCGGAGCTTCTTCCGTTTCCTCGGCCGGAGCTTCTTCCGTCTCCTCGGCCGGAGCTTCCTCCGTCTCGTCCTCAGCAACAATTGACACTGCCTGAACTGGCAGGCCTAAGGCCACCGCGGCCCAACCACCCACGAGAAGCACGGCCAAGGCGAGATGGAGCAGCACTGACAGACGGTTACTGCGTTCGACACTGAATCGATACGGTTGCACGGTGGCTCCAAACGAGTTGGTATGAGACAACTTCTAGTTTATTGACATTTAACGACAAGTGTAACAAAAACTACATTGTTGCTTTCGCATTATGGCATCTGATCGCTTCACCCATACATCGGTGGCTGCATCGAGGATTCGACCATTTTTGGTCACCATGTTTAAAAGTTGAAATCTGTGTTGATTTGTACACTATTTTTACCCCATGAATGGAACAATTCCTCGCGAGGCCTTGCCCGACCGACTCCGAGGTATCGCCCTGCTCGGGATAGTTGTGGTGAACGCTGCTTTCCTGGGCATAAGCACAGGCGGGTTCACTCAAGCGTCGGTGGATGGCACCGCGAATCTCATAACAGCGCTACTTGTCGTGACTTTCGCGGAAGGCAAGTTCTACCTACTGTTCTCATTTTTGTTCGGCTACAGCGCAGCGTTCATCCTGCGCGATAACTCAACTCCGAATCGACGTCGGTATCTCCGCCGACTCTTTGGATTATTCCTGTTCGGCCTCGCACATGCGGTTTTCTTTTTTGTTGGCGACATCTTGATCACCTATTCAATCTTGGGATTGCTTTTGCTGGCCATTTCTCGATCTTCAGATCGTGCACTTCGCAGGTGGACAATCGCAGCGATTGTGACCTCCGCGATTTTCATCACGGCGATTGCCGCACTTCTCACTTCCTTGCCTGATGAACTTTTAGCACCGAGCAACTTAGAAAGTGCTTTGACGACCGGATCTTTTGCGCAAGCATCATTAGCGCGACTCCAGGAGCTTCCAAATACTGTGCTAACTGTCCTATTTTTGCAAGGTCCTATGGCCTTTGCAGCATTCACTCTTGGGCTTCGCGCATCACGTCACCGGCTCCTCGCGGAACCAAAAGCACACATGCATTTGTGGCGACGCATGGCCCTTTGGGGTTGGGTAATCGGTCTACCCCTGCAGGTGATTGCCGCCGTACTACTGATCGGCGCAACAGCCGATGACAACCCTTACTCGCTCACCGGAGTCACTGGCCTCGCCCTCGGTTTCATCACTGCACCAATTCTTACCGCTGGGTATATCGGAAGCATCGCACTCATGATCGCGCGCAAACCGCAGTTCTTGTCGATCATGGCGCCCACCGGACGCATGTCTCTATCGGTGTACATCGGCGAATCAGCTTTGCTGTCACTCCTATTCGCCGGATACGGACTCGGCTATTTCGGTCAGTGGGGCGCGTTCCCTGTCGTTCTCGCCAGCATCGCTTCCTGGGCAATCCTTTCAATCTTCGCTTGGTTATGGATGAAAAAGTTTAGTCAAGGCCCACTCGAGCGAGTCCTTGCAATCATCACGGGAAAAAAGCAGGTCCCTCTCTGATCTGGTGCATTAGATCTGGTGCATTAGGTGGAAGATCACGCTTTCCCCGTATAGGTACCCGATTCGGATCCACACCCCTATGCTGTGGCTTAGGCTGAAGGGAGGGTGAACATGGCGAGTGTCACGTCACTCCCTCGATCATCTGTCTATTCCCAATTAACGCCAACGCCTCGAATTTTTGCATTCATGGGTGTGTTGTTGATTGCTGCAACCAGTTTGGGTGCGCGCGAGGTGGCGCGCTGGCAATATCTCGATGACACATTTGATTCCGAGTGGGGTTTAGGACTGACGGCAGCCGCGACTGCGTTAACGGTTGCCGCGACCGGTCCATACTTCGGACGCGTTATGGATCGGCGGGATCCGCGTCCATTCGTCGTGTTGGCGACGAGCTTTGCGGCTCTGGTCATGACGGTGACCGGGCTAGCAATTATTCTCGGTGGGGTGCCGCCGTGGCTGGCCGTTGCCGCGGCTGTCGCCGATGGAATCGCACTCTCAATGGGCAGCATCGCGTTCTTGAAAACCCAAGCCAGTTTTGTTCGGCCTGGAGCGGAAGGCGCCACGGAAATCGTAAACATTTTGCGACTGGGTATCGGCGGGGTTGTTGGTGCATTGATCGCCGGTGCCATGCCGAATCCGCAAACAACGCTGTTCGTGATGGCGGTTCTCATTCTTGTGGCCAATGTATTCGTGTGGAAAATTATGAACCCAGTTGTCATGCGCCCCACTCCGCCGCCTAACGACCTAAACCCAGGGGCATTTAGCGCTTATCTTCGAAGTCGTGATTCACCTCGATCCATTCTGCTCATTGATCTTTTTCTGGCGGTGATTATTCCAACGCAATTGGTGAATCTCGTCCTGATTGACCTAGATATCCCCGAATTGGCGAGCTTGAGCATCGCTGCAGGAATGTTGGGTGTTCTGGCTGGTCGAGTGCTCTTAACGGTGCTTGGATTTCGGGGAAACCCGCGCCTGCTCCTGATTCTTTCCGTGCTAGGTCTCGCACTCACTCAATTGGTAGGTGCTGTTGCCTTGCAAGATAATTGGTTAATACGACAGGCCTTGCTACTCCCCGCGATAGTCATTATTGGGTCGCTGATGAGCACGTACGCGCAAGGTCTGACGGCAGCCATCATTCAGCAGCAGGTCAGCGAGGCTTATCGCGGACGGTTTAGTTCCATCGTGGTGGCTGGGAGATATGTACTGATTTCGATCGGGGCGATCCTCGGCACATTTATCGCGGTTTACTGGGATGCTCAGGTTTTGCTCGTCGCATTGGGTCTGAGCCTGGTTGTTCTCACCATCGGGACAAGGGCCTATCGGGTGGTTCCCACTCGGTGAACCAGAAGCGGAAACAACGGAATACAGATGCTTTATAATTTGCGAATGCTGTCTGCACGGCACTGCCGGGTGATCACTCGCGCCGCCACTCTTACGGTCACCCTCCTTTTCACGTCCACGGTCCTAGCCGGCTGTGCCACAACATCTCCTGATGCTGGACCCGGCACCATGACATTCACTCGTTACGACGGGAAGAACGGACACCTCGTCGTCAGCAACTCTGCATCAGACGGCGAGGTCGAGGTGACAAGTGCGGCCGGCGTTCAGGCACACAGCATCACTTCACCCGATGGTTCATTCATCGCATATTCGCAAGTGACCTCTGACAGATCTTCGATCGAGCGCGTAAACCCTGCAGACGGAAGTGTCACCGTGCTCAACGTGGGCTCAGACTGGAGCCTTGTCCCGAGCATCTCACCCGATTCACAACGCATCGCGTTTACCAGTGACGCAGACGGTAACTACGAGATCTACACGATGGCTGCCGACGGCTCTGATGTGCAACAACTGACTTTCACTGATCCACCGTTCCAACACGTTGGACCCAAGTACTCCCCTGACGGCACCACCCTGCTCTACGCGAGCGACATCGACGAGTTTGATCCGGAAAACCAACAGGACCTGTGGGTCATGCCTGCCGCCGGTGGCACTGGCACCAGGATCACTACCGACTTGAACAACCGCGAGAGTCGGAGCTGGTCACCGGACGGCAGTCAGATAGTTACACAGACCATCGTCGATGGCATTGGACAACTGGTCGTGATGAATGCCGATGGATCAAACCAGCGCCAGATCACCAAAATCCCATCTGATACTCCCGAGTTCGCCCCCGGCGGCATCTTCCCGAAGATGCGGGGGGCCGTGACCCCGGCGTGGTCCCCGAACGGAGAATGGATCGCTTTCGGCAGTAACCACGAAGGCAGTTATGACATCTACTTGATTCGGCCAGACGGAACGGGACTAGTCCGGTTCACCGACACACCCGAACAGGAACTCTCCGTGGGCTGGAGTGCAGGGGAAGTATCTGCCCGACGCAACTAGTTGCGGCCCCCCACATTCCAGCCAGAGAAGACAGATCCCCGTGCGGGCTTCATTTTTTCGCTGATGCTTCCCGGCGTTCTGTTTCGGAGAGGATCGAATACCAAAACGGGGGCACCCTTTTCGAAGTCAAGGTCGGAGAGCTCAACCCACTGCACCCCCAAGCTCCCCTTCGATTCAAAGTAGTAGCTCAGATTGGTCAAGTCAGCAACCGTGCGATAGTCCGTCTCCCCCACTGAACCTGGCTCATCTTGCGGCGCACCCACCGGGTCCGAGACATTGCGTGCCACTGACAGCAGCGCCGTTACCGCCTGGCGAGTATTTTTAGGATTCGTCTGGCTCAGAAAGTGGCGATAAAAGGATGCCCTAATGAAACGATCCTCAGAGTTCGTGTTTCCGGGAATGACCATGTTGCGAGTCGCTCCGTTGAAGTTGTACTCGTCCAGCAGTGCCAGCGATTCGTCATATGCGGGATCGTTTGAAACCACGGTGTATTGGCGCCCGTGATGAATGATGAGCTCACCTTTAATGTATTGAATAACCGCGGAATCCCCCGTTGAGTCTTCGACGGTCAACCCGAGGGGAATGACCGTTTGGGGCGTGGTCACCTCAACCGGTTGAATGCGGGATTGCAGCGCTATTGCCTCTTCGACATTTGCGGCATTATCGAGAACGTACTGAGCCCACATGGCGGACTGGACACCAGGCACCCCGGCATTCCGCGGACCGTAATCAGTTGCTTTGAGCCACAGGGCATTCACACTGAGGCCCTTCTCGTTCAAGCCCCCCGACGTCCCGATTCCCATGGCCGTGACTCCGACGGATCCATACTTTGAAGTCCACGTGGCAGGATTGACGGTCACGTACTGAATGGGGCCAACCTTGCCCCCGTCCCGTTTCATGCCACTGGGCAGCGCGACCACTTTGGGTTGCGAAGAACCAACCCAGTCCATACTCCGGCTGACCAGCACACCGATGCGGTTGTCATTCCAAAGAATTCTCACGCAAGCCTGCACCGAACCTGTCAAGGTAACGACAAGAAACAATGCCACGGAAAAAGCAACGGTGCCGGTGATGGCCCGGCGGCGAATTACGACACGTCGTGACATAGATGCTCCCATTAATAAACATTCATTAGATCAAGAATCGCATCGTATTTGATAATTTCGTTACCCATGGGGCAGTCACTGAAAATTCCAGACAAGATTTTAGACAGCAGGTTTAATGACTGAAGTTACACTCATGTCCTTGCGGAACGCTCACTATGAACGCGGATTACCAAAGATCACAACAATGAGGTGAGCCATTGCCGCGCATCAGCTACGCAACTAGTGGGCAAGCTGAAGTGGTCGTCATTGGGATAACTCTTCGTTATGACAGTTGCGCCCAAGGCGGTGACGTCGGCAACATATGCCTCTTGCCACTCAACCGGGACGACAGTTCCACCATCGAAAGTATCCATGCACACAAAAACAGGACAGACCGGCTTATTCAATGTTGCTGACCCAGCTGTAAATGCGGCTTTCCATGCGGGCATTGCATCACTATTAATCTGCAGGATCGGGCCTTTGAGTCGATACAAGCGACTCACTGTGTCACTGAGATGGTGCACCGGCTGCGTGTTGTAGGCGCCTTCAATAATAGAAACACCTAAGGGGCTCAAGATGTCGGAGAGTTTCAAGGTTTCATCGGCTGCGGAATAACCGGCGAAAGTCATGACGAGGTGGCCATCTGGTGGACCTGAATTGCCAGCAAGTGTCGCAGCCAAGCCAGTGGGGTGCTGCAAACTAATTATTGCAACCCCCGGGGACATAGGAACAGTCCCAATCAAAGTGAGATCTTTGTAATCAGTTGAATCTAGTTCAGCAACCGCGGCTGCCGTGCCACCACCTTGGGACCAACCCATGCAACCCACCGTTGTACCTGCACCAATGTTGAGTTCCCGAGCAGCGTGCACAATATTTATTGCGTCTTTAGCGTTCGTGCGACTCACCATATATTGGTGCATGCCCGGAGTGCCAAGTCCCTGGTAATCGGTAGCGCACACCACCCAGCCCGCATCAATGAAACCCTGAAGACCTGGGACCCCGTAATCAATTGATTGGGTGGACTCAGGTGAGAAATAAACGGTGAGTTCTCGAGCAGGATCCGGCTGCGAAGAAGGACATGCGGCATCACCCAATCCAGTTGTGCCGTGAGCCCACGTTAGAACAAATCGATCAGCGCCTTCTGCAATTGGGGCAATAACCAGACCGGTTGATTCTGTGGGTTTTCCGTTCACATCACATGATGCATAGCGAACCCGCCATGCGCGAGCACCCGGAACACTGGTTGGGATTGTTTCGTGGTGAAGCAAAGTACCTGGGATTGTGGGCATGGGGAAAGGATAACGCTTCAAGTCTGGGTGACTCACGAATCACGATGCCCTCAGTGAATCTATTAGCGGACTTCCACTCGCTTTCTACATTTATACTTCCATCTATGTCCTCAACTGAATCCTCCATCGATCCCGCCGATGTTTCGCCAACACCTGGACCGGCTGATCGTCTGCGTGAGCGACTCACCCACGGGCATGGCCGCTACACGGTAATCGCCAGCACAGTGACGATCTGGTTAATGGATGCCTTGCTATCGCGCCGCCTAGAAATGAGCGGTGCGGTAACCGGGACAACGGCCGATGTTGTACGCGTGTTGGAAACAGCGAGCACCATTTTATTTATTTTTACGTCTATCGGAATTGTCGTCTGCCTGCTCAAGCCATATCCTCGAGCCCTTTTTCCCATAGCCGCGATCTACCTAACATTCTCGGTAGTTCAAGTCATCGCTAACGTCTTCTCGATGTTGAGCACAGCTCATTTCGCTTCGGGAATTGGGCTGGGCAGCCTCTGGGATGTCGGTGCGCTGTACGCGATGAGCGTCACCGTATTCATGTTCGTTTATGTCTTCCTTGACCTGTCCACTCCTGGTGGCGCATTTGTCTGGCCCGCTCGTGACGGTTACCCCCCGCCCACGCCGAACCTACTTGACTACCTATTCATCTCACTCAACGTTAACTCCACCTACGGACCAACATCTGAAGCTGTGATGTCACGACCCACCAAACTCATCATGGCCATGCAGGTTCTTCTCGCAATTTTGATGCTCACGGTTCTTATCTCTCGTTCGGTGGCGGCTACTTCTTAGCGGAATAGGACGAGCTAGTCGTCCCATGATTCGCTACTTCATCTCTAAAGAGTTCATTCCCAGGTGTGCGCTCCAACTCAAGCCGTGATGGAAAAGTTGAATTCAATGGTCAAAAAAGCGTGTTAATCTATGTAAATGAACGTGAAGCCCATAACCACGCGAGTCGCCCTAATGGCCGTGTTGGCCCTAGTCCTCACCGCATGCGGGTCGAGTACCCAAGAGTCAGCGGATCAGTCTGAACTCGGTGATATCGGTGCTGTCGAATTTACCGACAGCTTTCCCATTCCCGACTGCACAGGACAGGATTCCGAATCCTGCACCTACGGCGGGTTCGACCCCGCAGTTGACGGTTTCAGCTTCGCGAACTGGGGTACACCCGGTGACCTTGGTGCCGACGAATTGATTGCGTTGTTCGGCCGCCAGAAGGTCTGCGCGAGTGGTTCCGGCGGCGAATGCGTACTCTATCCGGGAGCCCAACAGTGGGTCGAGCAAATGAATGAGGCGCTCTCCAACGGAAAATGCGAGGGAATGGCCGTCACGGCAGAGTTGATTCATGGCGGTTATTTAGACCCTTCGGACTTCGACCCCGATGCGGCATCCACATTCGAGTTGACCCAGGACAACCCAGCTGTTTCCAGCACAATCGAATACTGGTGGGCCACCCAGTTCGTCGCGCCCGTGCAACAGGCATATCAGGAAACTCACTCCTACCAACCATCAGAGATCGCCGCTACCCTCGCAGAAGGACTCCTGAACGGGGCCGGCTACACCCTGGGCATCTACTCCCCTGATGGCGGTCACGCGGTCACTCCCATAGCGGTTACCAACGAAGGCGACTTGAAGGCGATTCACGTTTACGACAACAACTACCCCGGCACCGTGCAGCGCATCATGATTGATCCTGAGTCAGAGACATGGTCCTACGCCATGGGTACGACCAATCCGGAAGCGCCGACCGGTGGCTATGAGGGCGGAATAGGAACAATCGAACTCACGCCAATGGAAAGCCGTCTGCTGACCCCCTTCCCCGCTCCATTCGAAGACAAGAAAAACGGCGGAAAGAGCTCGCAGTTATTGATCACCTCGCCTAATCCTGACTCCCGTTTGGGAGTGCGCCTCACCATTAATGGCGCGGACTATGACATCGGGGATCCCAGTGCTGTTCTGCCGGCCGGTGTCTACGTGCGATCAACCCTTGGCGCCGTACCAATGGCAACGAGTGCCTCCCCCGTATTTAATGGCAACTGGGTTTCCGTAATCATCGATCGCGATCGGGTGGGAGAATTCAAGGCGACGCTTGTCCCAAACGAAGATCAATCAGAACCGATTCCAGTAACGATGTCCATCGATGATCCCGGAAGTCCGCGAGTCACACTCCGAGCGATTACTGATTCAGATGAATCCGAGTCCGTCTCCTTCGACGTCGGTCTCTACGGTGAGGTAAAAATCAATTTTGACGGTGTCACCAACTCCAAAGTAAATGTCGCCAACGGAGTCAACAGCGCCAACTTCCCCGTACCTGACGGCGTCAGCATGAACGTTGATCCCCGCGATGCTGATGGTGGGACAGCCGTTAACTTCATGGATGAGCAAGATGGAGAAATCATCGGAGAGTTCGACCTTCCCGATGAATCAGAAAACGGCTCCGTCACTGAGATCAACGCCGAACTTATTGTCGATGAAGATGGAAACGGATCTTTCGAGGTGACCGAGGAAGAGGTCGAAGCCGTAGAAGTAGATGAAAATTGGATTAAGTCTGTCGAGGGGTCAGCGGACCCTGCGTCCGAATTTGGTGATGACGAACCTGGTAACGATGACTCGGGTAA
>CAMAVT010000004.1 GCA_945861775.1 Bifidobacterium breve | reverse complement strand
GCGAATGTCTTCGGACGTGCGGGTTCAAGTCCCGCCTCCCGCACCCAGAGCAAGTGACCAATTTATGGTGACCGAATGGGTGAGTTAAACCCAAATCGGATGAATCCGGCAACCTCATCACCCCATGTAGATATGTCTTTATTTGTATATGTAGCAATTTTCAGACCAAACCGTTCTCCATCGGGTCTTCGCCGTGGAAGGCCTTGCGCGCACGTCTCTGAGCGCAACGACACAAAGTGAGTGCTTCGCTTGGCGAAGGTTGGTCACATAACCGGCCATGGCTAGTTGGCATTTCAATTATTTTCGCCTAACATGTTGAATGTTCAACTACATTTTTGAACTGCCAACTATTTATTCTGCATGAGGAGAAACTATGAAGAACGCGCTGGAACTACCAACGGGCACATGGGTACTCGATACCTCAGCGACAACCCTCGCCGTCAGCACAAAAATGATGCTGGCGTTCACGGTTCCCGCGACACTGACCGTTACCTCAGCTTCCATTGAGATCGCCGAAGGACAAGTTGTCACCGTCGAGGTCACCGTCGACGCCTCGTCGTATACGAGCAAAATGGCCAAGCGCAATAAGCACGTCGTCAGTCCCGACTTCCTCGACGCGGCCAAATACCCAGAAATCCAATTCCAGGCCAGTTACGCGGCGTCGAGTGCTGCAGGCGGCACGGCAACAGGCTCGATCACGATGAAAGGCCGCACCACCCCGGTCCAACTCACAATTACCAAGATCGCAATCGACGGCGACATCGCAACATTTGAAGCCTCAGGCCACGTTGCCCGCGCCGACCTCGGTGTCGACAAGATGCCCTCACTGATAATCGGCTCGATGCTAGACGTGACCGTCTCGGCCACAGCACGCAGAGTTAACTAAGTTAACCAAGCTAACTGAACCCACTATTCCAGCTCCGGCACAGGCAACAAAAAGGTTCTTGATGAAGGTTTTACTTTTATCCACTTGTGGACAAAAGCGGCTGATACCAGCGGGGTCGCGTTTGGGAACCATCAAGGTATTTAGAGGAATAACAGGAGTGCGCTTAAAGCCTTCTTTACATCTTTCCTACTTAACGAAGAGAAATGATTACCTGACCACACCGAGTTGGTAGGTCAGGAAAAGGCGAAAGTAGCTTTGACCATTTGATGATCAGATGCTTGGTAATCAGTGTTGAACGCCCTGCCATTTAGATAAACGACAACCTCGTAGTCAATCACCTTCAGCCCCGTGCCGTAGCCCATGATGTAGTCGATTCGGGTGGCTTCACCTTTTGGATTTTTTCTGGACTTCTGAAACCGGTAAGGCACTGCGGGGAACCCCTGGGCGCCCTCCCCCAACAGTGGGTTGTAATTGATCGTTGAGTACTGAATATTGCGACGCGATCGTGCCGAGTGGGCGTCAATCCACCCCGCGCTAGTGAGTCCCTTTTGAGCGCCGTTTGGTTGCCGCTTCGCATAGGAGTTGAGGTCTGCCATCAAAATCGTGGGGGTACCACTCATGCCATGAACGCTGTTCATCAAATTCACCCAACCACTGAGTGATTGGCCCACTGCAATGCGCGAGTTTTCGGCAATGGCCTCTTTGTTTGAATCAAGGTGCAAGGAGATTGCTAGAAATGGTCCAGCGCCATTCTTACCTCGCAGGTATGCCCAGGCCACCGACCGCGCTGCTGATGCCGGATCGAGACCGGGTGCGATCGACCCCACCTGCACGATGCCGGCCGATGGCAGGCCGTTTGGTGTGGTGATCTGCTCAACCGTTGCGGCGCGATAAAGCAAGACTGCGGAGTTGTCGCACGGCGACGGACCGGCGAGTTCACCTTGGGCATCGCGTGGCCTACGGCATTCATTCGAATCGACGGTGAAGACTGGTGAAACAAACCCAGCGGGAGCCACCATCGATTGAATATCTGCAACTTGGGTCTTAGCCGTGGTGGTCGGATTGTTTGTTGCCTCCTGGAGACCTACTACGTCGGCTCCGGATTCACCTATGACACGTGCCACCCGATCTCGCCTGATGTCCCAAGGTGGCGCTGGTGCCGCACAATCCACTTTACAAACATTGAATGTTGCGAAAACTAGATTTCCACTGGCTGCCTGAGCTGGCTGGGTCCAGGTAACCAAACCTGCTAGAACTGAAATCGAAATCAAGGGTGTCAGGAAACGAACGAGCACTGGTCGAAGTCGCACGTTTGATAAACCCTTTCTCGAATTCACCCTTGCATCCACCTGTTCTGACGCATACAGAGCGTAGGCAGATGTTGGCACGGCATTGTGACAAAAGTCTAAACGCGTTAGGTAACTCCGCCACTTGAAGGGTATGAAACTAGTCCCGAATAATCTCGATGTCCGCTGCTAAATCCAATGCCAACCATTCACTATCTGTGGTCCAGATTTTCATTTCTTGGTACATCCCATAGGCCAAACAACACCTATCACCGAGTGACAGTCTCTTTCGTGTGCTGACACGTGTTTGTGCGTCATGGATGAGTCCTAGTGAACTCATGTGGGGCCAACCGAAAGGAACAACTGCGAGACCCCATGCAATGAGGTCCGTTGCAAACTCAATTCCTTCATCTCCCCGTCGCTCAAGCCTGTCGACAACTTCGGTCAAATTGACAGAAGTGATGTACGCGGTTGGTAACACGGCCTCTACTAACTGTGCGCCTGACTCACCGAAAGCCCATGCAAGGACGCATGATGCATCCAACAAAATTGGTTGACTCATTCCAACTTCGATTCTGCAGCCCTTTCGGCTAGGAAGTCTGCTACCTCGCGCCCGGATCCTCGGGTCTTGATCCTGGATTTTGCTCGAATTCGCACATGTTCCGGAGTCTCAATGACTATGCAGCCTTGCTCTGCCACGTGGATCCGAAGCTCTGAACCAGGCTCAAGCCCCGCTGCTTTCATCACCCCTTCAGGAAATGTGGGGCGGCGGCGAGAATCAAGTCGGACGGTCCAGACGGCTGGGGGAACAGATGCTCCCATTTCATCTTTCATCCCACGATTATCAAATACGTGGGATTATTTGTCAATCATGGGATTTGAGAGTGTCACGTCCTGGAGCGCGGCAACCAGAGCCGCGAGTGCTTTACCCCGGTGACTTATCGCGTCTTTTTCTTCCGATGACATTTGGGCGGACGTGACCTGGTGGCCTTGTGGAATAAAGATTGGGTCGTAGCCGAAGCCATTGTCTCCGCGTACTGAATCAATGAGTGAACCGTTCATCGCGGCCTCAACAACGAACTCGGTACCGTCGGGGTGCACATAGGCTGCGGCGCAGACAAAGCTTGCATTTCGGCGATCTGCGGGGACATCGGAGATTTGAGCGAGTAGTAGTTCAAGGTTCGCCCGGTCATTGCCATGGGTGCCCGACCAGCGGGCCGACAGGATTCCTGGCATGCCGTTGAGAGCATCAACACATAGACCTGAGTCATCTCCAATAGCGGGTAGCCCGGTGAACTCGCTGACGCCTCGAGCCTTGAGCATTGCGTTTGCGGCGAATGTGGAGCCCGTTTCTTCAATGTCTGGCAGACCCGGGAATTGCGCGGTCCCCACCAATTCCCAATCGAAACCCGCTTGTTCAAGAATTCGGCGCATCTCTTCGATTTTATGATCATTGCGCGAAGCAATGACTATTTTCTGCGACATATTTAAGCGAGTGCCTTGACTTGCAATGTGGTGAGATCAAGGCAGCCTTGGGCGGCCAGGTCAAGGAGTTGGTTGAGTAGGTCGCGGTCAAATGCTTCGCCTTCAGCGGTGCCCTGAACTTCAATAAATTTTCCACTGCCGGTCATCACGACATTCATGTCCGTGTCGGCGTTGACGTCGTCGTCGTAATGCAGGTCAAGGCGTGCTTCGCCTTCAACAATTCCAACACTCACCGCTGCGACAGAATCAATAATCGGATCCTTGGTCACAAGGCCTTGTTCTTTGGCCCAGGTGATCGAGTCAACGAGTGCGAGATATGCCCCGGTGATCGCAGCGGTTCGGGTTCCGCCATCAGCTTGGAGGACGTCACAGTCGATCAAAATTGAATTCTCTCCTAGGGCTTTCATGTCAACGGCTGCCCGCAGGCTGCGGCCAATGAGTCGAGAAATCTCTTGGGTGCGGCCGGATTGCTTGCCCTTGACCGATTCGCGCTGATTACGGGTATTGGTTGCGCGCGGGAGCATGCTGTACTCGGCGGTAACCCAGCCGGTTCCCTCTCCCTTAAGCCAGCGTGGGACACCTGAAGTGAATGACGCGGTGCACAGGACCTTGGTACGGCCAAAGCTGACCAGGGTTGAACCTTCAGCGTGCTCTGACCAGCCCCGCTCAAAAGTTACTGCTCGAAGTTGGTCTGCGGCTCTGCCATCGGATCGTGTCATGGAGCCAAGGTTAATGGTCGGACAACCCGGGCAAATTAATGGTGTCAACCGCATTGACTTCTGGGCCAAGGAATCGACGACCAAATTCTTTAAAATGTTTCGGGTCACCCGTTACTTGGAATTCATAGGTTGGTGGTGGTCCATCAATGGAGGCAAGCGCGCTGTTCTCCTGCAGAACTCGGTAGAGGTCTTTTGCTGTCTCCTCGGCACTGCTCACCAGGGTGACTTTTTCACCGAGGACATAGGAAATTGGGCCAACGAGAAGTGGGTAATGGGTGCAACCCAGGACCACGGTGTCAACGTCGGAATCACGGATCGCATCAAGGTATTCGTGCGCGACGCTCAGCGCTTGATCACCGGTTGTGATTCCCGCTTCAACGAGTTCAACGAATTGTGGGCAGGCAACACTAGTAAGTCTGACATTGGTTGCTGCTTCAAATGCGTCGTCGTACGCCTTTGAATTGATAGTCGTTTGAGTGCCAATAACAGCGACACTGCCATTACGGGTTGCTGCAGCAGCACGCCTCGCGGCTGGGTGGATTACTTCGACAACGGGAATTGAGTAACGCTCACGTGCATCACGCAGCATTGCCGCACTCGCCGTGTTACAGGCAATCACAAGCGCTTTGACACCGGAGTCAACAAGTTGGTCCAGGAGTTCCAGTGCGAAAGAACGAACCTCCGCAAGCGGGCGGGGGCCATAGGGCCCACGAGCCGTGTCACCGATGTAACGGATCGATTCATGGGGTAGTTGATCGATTATCGCGCGGGCAACGGTTAAACCGCCGAAACCCGAGTCAAATACACCTATCGGTTGTTCCATAGTGTGACCAGCCTACAAACAAAATGTCACGGGAATTCGCCCCCGTGGGCGATAAAGTGCAGGTGTCTCCGGTTGGGGACCAATTCACACTCAAAAGGAGCATTAATGACTGAAGTTGGAACTATTCGTCGACCATTTGGGGTCACGTTAGTAGCAGTGCTTGTTGCTGTCGCCGCAATCTTGAACATCACATTCGGTATTTTGATCATGTTCTCAATCTTTGGAGACAATCCCACCTTCACCGACCCAGCCGGCACCACCCGCGAGGTCGGTGGATTCTGGCTGATCATCAACGGTGGCATCATGGTGCTCTTGGGCCTCATGTACCTGTGGTTGATCAAAATGATCATGATCGGATCAACAACCGCTCAGTTCATTATCCAGATGCTTGCCGTAATCAATATCGTGTTTGCAATCTTCACCCTGCCTTACGGCTGGTACACGATCCTGGTCAGCTTCATTATTCTGATTCTGGTCAGTGGCGCAAAAGCCACCATGTGGTTCCGTCAAAGCGCGTAATTTCACATTTTTACTTAACACCCAAGCGGTGGCCGATCGGTGCTTATTGCCGATCCGGTCACCGCTTTTCGCGAAAGTAACCGATTGAAATAAGTGATTCCTGCATCCAGGTGAGCCAGTTATAGAGTTCAAAAATCTGATAAAGCGGATCGGACTCGGATCGTTCCTGCGTCCAGGTGTCTTGCTCCACCTCGAGCCGGGTTCCCAAAGCCAGACGCAAACTGTTGAGAAAGCCCACCCACTCTTTCCATTGATCCGAGTGCAGGGTGAGTGTCGATTGTCCTTCAAGGTCGGCCAAGACGCTTTTGGCCCGGTTCACATTGGTTTCTCGCAATGAACGCTCGGTAAACCTGCGGAACTCCATTGACGCTTCGGGGTCATCGGGGTAGGCATCAGGAAAAAGCCTGTTTGAGATTGGGTCGGTTGGTTTCGCCGCCTGCGAGTCAATCCCAATGAGCGCCGCCAGTGGGTCTTCATTGGCCACCACCTCACTATTGGGTGCGGTTATGTCGAGCAATTGATGGGCCAAATCACTCAGAATCTTGGCTTCGAATGGCTCAATCAGGATCACCACATTTTCGCCATCGGGGTTGATCTCCATGTGGCCTTAATCCTTAGCCAGGGTGGCCCACAGGCCGTAGGTGTGCATTGCCGCAACATCTTTTTCCATGGCTTCCCGACTACCCGTTGACACGGTCGCCTTGCCTTCGGTGTGGACCAGCAACATGAGGTAGTCGGCCTTTTCCTTGCTGAACTCGAAATAGTCCATGAACACGTAAGTCACGTATGTCATGAGGTTAATCGGGTCATCCCACACCGTTGTTGACCACGGACGGTCAAGCTCACTCTCAAGGTCTAACTCGGGGAGGGTATCCAACGGGGTGGCGGTCACAGCGACATTCTGACATGGGCCGCATTTGTCAACTAAGGTTGCAACATGTTTGTCGAAGACGCCGAGTTCACGGTCCCACCAGCAGAGCCCGGCTTGCCCGAACCGGCAATCCTGGCCCGGATCCGTGATTGCGTGATCGGCGACGACCAGTTGATGTGGGGTCCATTCGGGCCAAGACGCGTCACCTACGCCGATTACACGGCGAGTGGGCGCAGTGTCACCTTCATTGAAGACTTTATTCGTGGTGAAGTACTCCCCCGCTATGCAAATACCCACACAGAGTCCAGCGGTACTGGGCTACAAACAACACGCCTGCGAGAGGATGCCAGGGCGATTATCAAATCCGCGGTGAACGGTGATGAAGACACCGCGATTATTTTCTGCGGTTCTGGGTCAACGGCAACAATCAATAAAATCATTGGAATTATGAATCTGCGTCTGCCCGCAGACCTTGACGCCAAGTATCACCTTTCTGACCACATACCCGCGGCGGAACGACCCGTCGTTTTCATCGGTCCTTTCGAACACCACAGCAATGAACTTCCGTGGCGTGAATCAATCGCAGACGTAGTCACGATCCGCGAAGACGCCAACGGACAGATTGATACGACCCAACTTGAAGCCGAACTCATCGCCTATCAAGATAGGCCGTTGCGGATTGCTTCATTTAGCGCGGCCAGCAATGTCACCGGGATCATCACTGACACCCACGCCATAACCCAACTTGTTCACAAGTACGGAGCATTAGCTTTTTGGGATTACGCAGCTGCTGCACCGTACGTCGATATCGAGATGAATCCACGTTGTGACTCACACCCTTCGGCGTATAAAGATGCAATCTTTTTATCCCCCCACAAATTTATTGGTGGACCAGGAACCCCCGGTGTGTTAATTGTTCGCAAAGAACTGCTGCGCAACACGGTGCCGGAGAGTGTGGGTGGTGGGACTGTCGCCTATGTAAATCAAACGGAGCACATGTACCTCGAAGATGTTGAGCACCGTGAGGAAGGTGGAACCCCAGCGATCATTGAATCAATCCGGGCCGGTCTTGTATTCCAGCTGAAAGAGGCGGTTGGTGTTGATGTGATTCGCGCACATGAAAATGACCTCGTGCGCCGAGCAATCCTTGGTTGGGCGCCGCACCCAAATATCCAAATCTTGGGAAACCTAGACGCAGACCGTCTGAGCATCGTCTCATTTGTAATCAAGCACCAAGACGGCAAATACCTTCACCACAACTTCGTGGTTGCGGTTCTCAATGACCTCTTTGGAATCCAGTCCCGTGGCGGGTGCAGTTGCGCAGGCCCCTACGGACATCGATTATTGGGGATTGATTTAGATACCTCGCACGAATATGAACGCGAAATCAGTCAAGGTTGCGAAGGCATCAAGCCTGGCTGGGTACGTGTCAACTTCAACTACTTCATCTCCGACCCTGTCTTTGAATACATAGTCAAAGCCGTGCGTCTGATCGCCGATCACGGTTGGTCTTTGCTTCCCCAATACCGATTTGATGCGGTCTCGGGGCGCTGGCATCACCGTGATGGCGCAGTAGAACCCCCACTTCGACTCTCAATGTTGGCCTACAGCGAATCTGGCGAATTGACCTATCCGATTCATCACGATATCGCACCGGAAAGCGCCCTCACCGATTACTTGCAGAGTGCCCACACATTGCTGCACTCACTACCCGAGCCAGAACTCCTCTCCGGCGTCAGTGGATTTAGCGAAGACTTTGATCAACTGCGTTGGTTTGACCTGCCGGTCACTTAATTCGAATTACGAAGTTGCCGGAGATCCCAGCACCAATCCCAGACTTTGCTTTCGCTAACACTCGAAAGGTGTACTTGCCTTTAGGCAGGTTTGCTTTTGTTTTTATGATTACTCGCCCATTGGCTTTCGTTGTGGTTGCCGTGATCTTTTTCCATTGTGCACCACGTTGCAATTGCAAAACCACTTGTTGCTTGGCAACCGCGGGCCTGACCACGGTGGGCACCTTGATGGTGTCGCCCCGGCTAACACTTTTCGCTTTTGATCGGGCGGAGACGGTTGAGGTGACCACGATCGGGAACTCTTCTGAAACAGCTTCAGGGGTTGATTCTGTTGCCCGAACCACAATGCGAAAAGTTGCGCTGGTTTGGGAAGCGAAGGGGATAACCACCACGCCGTCAGGCCCGGTCACACCCGATGCTGCGTCAACCCAGACACCTGCATCGGATCTTTGCAAAACAGCGGTGGCGTTAACAATTGGAGCACCGTTGAATGCGGCAGTTGCCGTCACGGAATTTGCTTGATCAAAAACAACGGTTGGTGGGGCAACGACGGTTACTGCGGGAATAACTGGTGCAAGTGATTGTGCGTAACCGCGAATCAGCGGCCACTGTGCTGGATTATCTCCACCGATTGTCCAATAAGCCGCAGCGTTGATTCCGAATTCACCAACGAGCTGGGTTCTGGCCAGAACTCCTTCTGGTCCACCAAACCTCAAAATCTTGGGGGCGGTACAGGTTTGTGCGGCGCCACTGGAATCAGTCCAGTTGAGGACTTTGTTGTATCCGAATGAATATTCTTTGCTCGTGTCATCCCAGACAGCCGCACCACCCTGTTTGGCGATGAAAGCCGGGATGGTGGCGTCGGTCATGGAGCCCTTGGCGGTTAATGAGTTGTATGCGGCTTTCTCGGCTCCGCTACTTGAACTGCTTGGGCACACACCCGAAAGGTTGTACGCTCCATTTGCCTTTTTCTCGGTCCAGAAACGGCCATAGGTGGGGACACCGATTTGGATTTTCGCCGGGTCAACAACCGAAACCGAGTAAGCAACAATCGCTCGTACCCAGTTATACGGTGCGAGCGGGCCCGAGAGTGAATAGTCGTACGCCATGATCCGGATTCGATCAACAAATGGCGCAATGCCAATCATGTTGTAGACGTAATACCCGGTGCGAGCGCTGCAATTTGAACTCATTGAACATGGCGGCGGGATTGTGACGACCAGCTGCTTGCCTTGGGCTTTTAGCGCTGCACCCAGTTCAGCAATAAAAGCCGTCCAGTTTGGTTGGGTTTTATCCCAGCTCGCACTTCCATCAGTGAATGCGAAAACTTCGTAGTCCAGATCGATTCCGTCATAATTATTTGACGTGACGATGTTCACGATTTCAGCCACGTGCGCGCTTCGCCTTACCGGGTCCGCGAGCAAGCTCGCCATTGTGTTTTTGCCCGTTGCATCAGTGATGGAAGGGATCACGGGGATTCCAGCAGCCCTAAGTTGATTCAGAGCCCAGACTGAGTTAGCGGCCGCACTGCCGAAGTTGGAGTTAAATCCAACTTTCACGCCATTGGGGCCGCCTTTGGTTGCGGAGTACCAAAATGGTGAAACGTCAACAAAGAGATCCCCGTTGGCCGTTGCCGTGTTAATCCCCTGCGGTGCACCTTGACTCGACATCCAGTAGGGAATCCAGCCGCTGACAATTCGACTCGGTGGCGAATCTGCAAAAGCAGATGTCGTGAGGCTCAGGCCCAGAGCTGCTGCGAGGAGAAAAGCTAGTGCGCGGACGAATGGGCGTGATCTAGGGGAAGGCACGTCTTATTGTGCGTTATTGCTCCCAATTGAACAAACCGACGCCTCACTCGGCGTGTCTAGGTTAACAATCGAGATATTTCTTGGGCCGTCCGCGCTATTCGAGCGCCAAATTCAGGTTCCGAGAATTCCCGAGAGGAAATGACTCCCACACTGGCTTCAAGGACGGCTACCCCCGTCAGCGGGACGGCCAGGCCGTGGGTCCCGCCCTCTAGATTTGCCAGAACCCAGGGTGGGTCAAGTTGTCGACCTGCGGCAGTTCGAGCGGCCAAAATTGCCCGGCCGCCTGCGCTTCCCTCAAGTGGTGATCGGGTGCCGATCCGCATTGAGACGTGCATATCACTTCTATTTGGTTCAGAGACCAAGACGACTAAGCCATCATTTGCATCGGCAATCATGAGGTATGCCGTGCAACCGAGCGCCTCCGCCAACATGCGCAATGCCGGTCCCGATGCTTCACGCACGAGTGGCTGGATCACTCGGGCAAGTGCTAGAAGCCCCAGGCCAAGTCGACATTTTCCATCAGATGACCTGCGCAATAGCGAATGGGCTTCCAGTGTGACCACGAGCCGATAAACGACAGTTCGACCAACATCGAGCTTATGGCTGAGTTCGGTGACACTCAACCCTTCCGGGTACTCGGCCAAAACCTCGAGCACACTTAATCCTCGATCAAGGGTCTGGGAGGTTTCCTTTGTCACGCCCCCACCTAACCACTGCCCAGGGGAAAATCAAAGTGCCCCTCGGTATTGAGGGGCACTTTGTTGTGTAAATATATTCAATTAAACTAAATATTTTTCTGGTGCTAGACGAGCTTCTTGAGCTTGCTGCGCAGCATGAATGCAGCAATGATCTCGTAGATACCAATAAGGACCAGCCAAATACCAACGATCAATGCGAGAGTCGCAAGTGAAATCAGTGGCTGGGTCAAAATTACGACTCCACCGATCAGCATGATCAGGCCAAAGAAAATATTCCATCCGCGGCCTTCTTTGGAATCAAATCCCATGAACAGGCTTGCAAATCCGCGGAACAGGAATGCGATACCAATAAAGATTGCCAGCAATTCTGCGGCGTTGATCGCACTGCGGATAGCAAAAATACCCAAGATGATCGAAAGCACACCGGTGATCAAAAGGAGAACACGTGTGCCACCGGTGAGTCCATGGGCGAATGATCGGATAATCTCAAAAATGCCTGAGATGATCAAGTAAATTGCGAACAAGATTGCAACCACGATGATTGTCGCTCCAGGCCACACCAGCGCCATGATGCCGACGGCGAGGGAAATAATTCCACCAAGGAGAAGAACTCCCCAGCTACGACCGAGGGCGACCAACATATTTTCGTTGGCTTCCATTTCAACTTGGGATGTCATTTATTACCTCCATATTTGTGCCTCATTTAGGCCATGCAGCAAACGGCTATACATTATTCCTAAATCCCTAAAATCCGGGCGTGCCATGCCGTGATTGTCCGAATTAGTTCACTCTGTGAAGGAAACTCTGGGTTTCAGCCCTCTGCGGGGCCTCAAATATCTGTTCTGCCGAGCCAGACTCCCACACCACGCCATCTCGCAGGAAACACACCTGGTCGGCGATCTCTTTGGCAAAAGACATTTCGTGGGTCGCCATAACAATTGTTAATCCGCCCTCGCGTAACTCACGGACAGTGTCAAGGACTTCCCCAACGAGCATCGGGTCCAGTGCCGAGGTGATCTCGTCGAACAACATTATTTCCGGTTCCATCGCGAGGGCACGCACAATGGCCACCCGCTGAGATTGGCCACCTGATAACCGGTCGGGGTAATCATGCGCCTTGGCTTCGAGCCCAAATCGTGTGAGTAACTGCATCGCTGCCTCAATCGATTCCTTCTTGGATCTTTTGAGCACGCGAGTTGGACCAAGAGTGATGTTTTCCAAAACTTTCATGTGTGGGAAAAGGTTATAGGACTGAAAGACAATGCCAATCCGCCGTCTGATTGCATCAAGGTCTGCGTTAAACGCTGTTACATCAAGTTCAGAATCGACCACAATGCTTCCGGCATCCACCGTCTCCAAAGCATTGATACAGCGAAGCAGAGTCGACTTTCCTGAACCTGATGCCCCAATCAGTACCGTTGCGGAGTGCGCCGCAACATCGAGTGAAATTCCCCGCAAAACAGGATGCGTATCAAAGGATTTCCACACACCGTCAACCCTGATAAACGATTCGGGTTCAGATTCGGATTTAAACTCAAAGCTCACGAAACGCCCCCTGCCTGCCTCTTGCGGGCCGAACGGACCTGAATCCAGTCGGCAAAACGAGTCATGGGAATGGTCAGTGCAATAAAGATGAGCGCGGCACCAACGTAGGGTGTGTAGTTGAAGTTTGAGGAAGTATCTATTTGGGCTCGGCGCAAGATTTCAATTGGTCCCAGAACCGCGACAAGAGCCGTATCTTTCTGCAGTGAAATAAAGTCATTAAGCAGCGGTGGGGTCACATTGCGCACAGCTTGTGGCAGTACAACAAAACGATTGGTTTGGAATGAAGAAAGCCCTAGTGAGCGAGCAGCCATGGTCTGACTCGGGTGAACCGATCCGATTCCAGCCCGAAATACTTCAGCCACGTAAGCGCCATAGGAAAGCACAAGTGCCGCTGTTCCCCAGAAAATTGCATCACTGGGAACACCCGGGAGTTGCAAGGCTGGCATGCCAAACCCCAAAAGAAAGATGATCAAAATTGTGGGGACCCCGCGGAAAATATCAACGTAAAGGGTCGCCAGTACTCGAACCGGCAAAAAAATCGGTGATTTGACGGTGCGCGCGAGCGCAACCAACAAGCCAACAATCAGGATAAGCGGCTCGGCTATGAGGAAAATTCGGACGTTAAGCCAGAAGGCCTGCAAAAGACCAGGGAATGACTCAACAAACTGGTCGCCATCAAAAAAAGTTTTTTGAACCGCTTCCCAACCTGAACTCCGGCCGACCAATAAGACGATGACAATGACGAAGCCAAGCAAACTTGCAATTCCAATGGCTGCATCGCGGCGAGCCTTTTTACGCGAACGTTCCTGGCGCAGTGGGTCTATGTAGACCGTGTCTGCGCCAGGAACGGGAGTATTCACGTATTAATCGAAATTAATTAATCGCAGTAATTCGCGCGACGATTTTTTATTCCGTGAAGTACGGGGCAGTTGTTCCGGCCAACCAGGCATCTTGGATCTCTTGCAGTTCGCCCGAGTCCTTCAATGTGGTGAGTGCCTTGTTGACACAGGTCACGAGTGGATTGCCTTTTTGGAACAGCAAGCCAAACTCTTCGCCACCGGCGGTTGCCGCGAATTGACCGACAATCTTGCTGTTGTCAAATTCTGCAGCGGTTACGTAGTAGGCAGTGGGAAGGTCAACAACGATTCCATCGATCTGTCCGTTTTGCAATGCGCTCTTAGCGTCATTCGTATCATTGAAAACATAAGGCTCATTGGTTGGTTGGACGACTTCGGTCACGAAATCAAGGCTGGTGGTACCCACCTGAGCGCCAAGTTTGGCATCCTTGAGTTCAGCAATCGTCTTTGCTCCAGCGATGGGTGAATCATTGAATGCTACGACGGCCTGGTTCACGGTGTAGTAGCCATCAGAGAAATCAACAACCTCAGAGCGTTCCGGGGTAATTGAGATTTGATTTATGTCAAAGTCGAAATTCTTGTCACCCGGTGCGTATGAGGTATTGAAAGGAACAACTTCCCATTTGACATCGGTGGGTGCAAAGCCCAACTGGGCGGCCACGGCGTAGGCAACTGCGGATTCAAAGCCTTCACCGTTTGTTGGATCGTCATCGACGAAGTACGGTGGGTATGCCGGTGTATCGGTGCCAATTGTCAGCATTCCTGGACTGATAGTCGTGAGGTTCTCCGCGGCACACTCATCTGTTGCGGCGCTTTCAACGGCGCTTTCTTCCATGGAGGTTTCGGTGGCCGCCGTTTCAGTGGCAGTGTCATCGCTTGAGGAACAAGCCGCTAGCAAAAGGCCTGCTACTGCTAGTGAGGCAACGCTCGCTAGACGAATTGATTTTCTCTGCATTTATCTTCAGTCCCATCAAAAATAGTTGGTTAATTGGCACGCTGGTTTGCGCGACCAAAGTCTCTCACTTGTTTGGCCGGTGCTATGCCTAGCCCCTCTATTCACCACCCTTGGGGAGAGACTTGTGTATCTTTTCGCAATCCGGGCAAATGGGGAACTTGGAAGGATCCCGATTGGGTGTCCATTTCTTTCCGCACAACGCCTTTACCGGCGAGCCCGTGACCGCACTTTCGACGATCTTGTTCTTTTCAACATAGTGGGCAAACTTCTCATGGTCCCCGTCGTCAAAATTCGAGGTTCGCTCTTCGGTGAGGACGCTACCGAGTTCTTCTAACTCGGGTGCGTCGAGAGGGGTTGCAAGTGGGGTACTCATGGCGCAAGTCTACTTTCCTGACCAAAAAAACGAGCAGGGATGTGGAATTTGCATTTTTTTCTTATACCCCCTAGGGTATGTACATGGCTACCGTTGATCTCACAGAATCCAGCTTCTCTGACACCATCAAAGGAAATCCAATCGTCTTCGTTGACTTTTGGGCTGCATGGTGTGGACCGTGTCGCAATTTTGCACCCGTATATGAAAAAGCCTCAGCGTCTAATCCCGACATTGTTTTCGCCAAGGTGGACACCGAGGCTGAACGAGGTTTGGCTGGGGGTTTTGACATCTCATCTATCCCAACCCTCATGGCGATCCGCGACGGCGTTGTCCTTTATTCGCAAGCCGGTGCACTCCCCCAAGAAAGTTTAGACAACTTAATCGCAGCTATTCGCGACGTGGACATGGAAGCCGTTCGCCAGGAAATTGCAATATCAAATGAACCGGACATTCACGACAAAATCGCAGAATAGGGGACTAAAGTCCCGCCTAGAGCACTCTCAAATACGCCCTATATTGGTGTACAACGCAGGACATGAGAGGGGATTGAAGACACATGCCACAGCAACCGCTCGCACAGGTACCGCTAGATTCTAAATGGCACTGGCAGGAAGATGGTCGCTGCCGCACTGTTGATCCGCTGCTGTTCTTCCACCCACAAAATGAACGCGGTTCTTCACGTTCTCGGCGGGATCAGTCTGCTAAACGAGTATGTGCTCCGTGCCCGGTCCGACTGGAATGCGCCGACTATGCAATCCGGGCCCGTGAACCATATGGCGTGTGGGGCGGTCTAAGTGAAGTCGAACGCGAAGCCATTTACCGCAAAATTGATCAACCAAGAGGGTCACACCTCACGAGTGTGCTGGGAAGCGGCATCGCTGCGGCAAAAGGATTAGTCAATGATGCAATCTCTGATGAAGCATTAGGGATCTACCATTCCACGGCGAGTTAATACCTGCTCCTAGACTTGGTAGATGGATGCAGAACTTACGGCTGAATACGTCCGTTCACTCGGGCTTTCCGGGCGGGACTTTTTACGTGAGCTCGATTTCACGGCAGTCGAATTAAATTCGTTACTTGATTTGGCAGCCCGCCTGAAGCAGTTGCGCAAGCAGGGCAGTGAACCCGCATTACTCCAGCGCAAGAACTTGGCTGCGATCTTTGAAAAGACGTCAACTCGCACCCGAATCTCATTCAGTGTCGCTATGGCTGATCAAGGTGGGAACACCACCTTTCTTGACGGAGCATCAAGCCAAATAGGTCACAAGGAATCCCCCGCTGATACGGCTCGCGTCTTGAGTCGAATTTTTGACGCAATTGAATTTCGGGGTAGCGAGCAAGCCATGGTGGAAGAACTTGCCCAGAACTCATCGGTGCCGGTCTACAACGGGTTAACCGACCAATGGCACCCCACCCAAATGCTGGCTGACTTCCTCACGATGCGCGAGCACCAGAGCAATCCCCAGGAAACGCTGTCCTATTGCTACCTCGGTGACGCGCGAAACAATATGGGAAATTCACTGTTAGTCATGGGTGCACTCATGGGCGCTGATACCAGGATTGTGGCTCCAAAAGTGTTGTGGCCGGATCAAAGCGTTATTGATCAAGCACTCGCAAAGGCTCAGGAAAGTGGCGCAAAAATCACTCTCACCGAAGACATTGCCGAAGGGGTAGTGGGCGCAGAATTTGTGCACACCGACGTTTGGGTATCCATGGGTGAATCCAAAGACGTGTGGCAGGAGCGCATTGAGCTACTCAAGCCTTACCAAATAAATAAAAGGGTGCTTGACCTAGCCGGAAGCAACGCGAAGGCGATGCATTGCCTACCTGCCTACCACGACACCAAGACTGTGATTGGCGCGCAAATTGCCCAGGATTTCAATCTCCACGGCGGAATTGAAATCACGCACGAGGTATTCGAATCCCCCGCAAACATCGCATTCGATCAAGCAGAGAACCGCATGCACACGATTAAATCAATTCTCGTTGCAACCCTCGCTTGAGCAGTTAGGCGCTCTTTAACCGATCGCGTAACCCTTGGAGTTGGTTGTTGAGTTCGGCAGGAACCCGATCACCGAACTCCGCGTAATACTCTTGGGTTAAATCGGTTTCGGCCAACCACGACTGCGCATTGACGGCAAAGAGCTCAGCGAGCTTTTCCTCTGACAGGTTAAGGCCATCGGTGTTCAGTGCACCAGCTGCTGGGATCCGACCAATGGGAGTGTCAACCGCTTCGGCCTTGCCACTGAGTCGATTAACGATCCATTCGAGAACCCGTGCGTTTTCGCCGAATCCGGGCCAAATGAATTTTCCGTCGGTGTCCTTGCGGAACCAGTTCACGGAGTAAATACGTGGCAATTTATCCGCGCTGGTGAAACCACCGATCTTGAGCCAGTGACCCCAGTAGTCGGCCATGTTGTAGCCACAGAATGGCAGCATTGCAAAAGGATCCCGACGCAGGGCGCCAACGGTTCCTTCGGCAGCGGCAGTCTGCTCGCTGGACACGGATGAGCCAACAAAGACGCCGTGGGCCCAGTCAAATGCTTCAGAGACCAATGGAACGTTGGTTGCGCGGCGGCCACCGAAGAGGATTGCATCAATCGGGACACCCGTTGGGTCTTCCCAGTTAGGGGCAATCGATGGGCATTGGCCTGCAGGAACTGTGAATCGCGCATTGGGGTGGCTTGAGGGATCTGCCGAAGCAGGCGTCCAGTCATTGCCCTTCCAGTCGATGAGGTGAGCGGGTACTTCATCGGTGAAGCCTTCCCACCAGATATCACCGTCATCGGTTAGCGCTACGTTGGTGAAAATCGAGTTACCGACAAGTGAGCGAACAGCATTTGCGTTCGTGCTCATGCCCGTTCCGGGTGCAACACCAAAGAATCCAGCTTCTGGGTTGATCGCATAGAGACGACCATCTTCCCCAAATCGCATCCAGGCAATGTCGTCTCCGATTGTTTCTACTTTCCAACCCGGAATTGTCGGTTCAAGCATTGCAAGGTTTGTTTTTCCGCACGCGGAAGGGAATGCAGCCGTAATGTACTTAACGTCGTTTGCTGGTGATGTCAGTTTCAAGACCAACATGTGTTCGGCCATCCAGCCTTCATCGCGGGCCATGGCCGAAGCAATACGCAATGCAAAGCACTTCTTGCCGAGCAATGCGTTGCCGCCGTAACCGGAGCCGTAGGACCAAATCTCACGGGTCTCAGGAAAATGAACGATGTACTTGGTGTCATTGCATGGCCAAGCAACGTCAGGGATTGCATTGCCTGCTGCGTCCACGAGTGGGTAACCGACCGAGTGCACGGCCGGAACGAATTCACCGAACTCGCCAATTTCGTCCAGTGCTGCCTGACCCATGCGTGTCATGAGTTTCATGTTCACAACAACGTAGGGAGAGTCAGTAATTTCAACGCCGAGTTGGGCAATTCGGGAGCCGAGTGGTCCCATCGAAAATGGAATGACATACATAGTGCGCCCGCGCATTGCACCCTTCATTAAGCCATTCAAGGTTGAACGCATGTCCGTCGGTTCCATCCAGTTATTGGTGGGACCTGCATCAACTTCGCGTTGGGAACATATATACGTGCTGCTTTCAACCCGAGCCACGTCACTTGGGTTTGAACGGGCGAGGAATGAATTGGGGCGCAGATCTTCATTGAGCCTGGTCATGGTTCCCGAATCAACCATTTGGTTGGTCAAACGCGTCCACTCGGCTTCAGAGCCGTCACTCCACTCAATCGCGTCAGGCTCCAACAGGGTGGCCATCTCGTCAACCCACTCGAGGAGTTGCTTATTTTGGGTGGGTGCTGAATCGAAATCGAGACGAGCGGCCATGGGATCACTTCCTTGCGATGGTGGGCGAGCAGATTTTTACGTTGCCCAAGCATGCACCTTCACGACCGATTCCGCCACCGATCCGAGGGTGATCTACGGCACTTGTGACAAAAGGCACAAAAAGGGGGGGTTACCCCTGTGGGCTAACGAATATTAGGCCAATGAGAGGAACAACTTTTCGAGCTGCTCCCGGGTCATCGGCGCAGCATCGCCTTTTTCAAAACATTCCTGCATCCCAGCCGCGACGACTTTGAAACCGGCCCGGTCCAAGGCTTTAGACACTGCCGCGAGCTGGGTAACAACCTCGGTGCAACCCCGACCCGTCTCAATCATGTTGATCACACCATCGAGTTGACCCCTCGCACGCTTTAGTCGGGTAAGCACCTCGGTGTTGATCTCCGGTTCAAGGTTCATGCGGAAAGACTACTCTCTCGAGTACATACCCGCAGGGGTATCCCTGCTGGGGCGTTGTGTGGCGAACCTCGCACAGCAGCCATGGGTGAAATTGCCGGCGGCACTGCAACGGCCTACGGTCCCCGGGCTTACTCTGCATTCTGTGAAAGCGAGGATCCCAGCGCGTAACTCCGCACCAGTGGGGCTTTACCTATGAGTGGGAAAACATGAGTGGGAAAATTGCACTCGTTGGAAGTGGTGAATACCTCCCGGTCATGCAGGATCTAGAAGCCTGGCTACTAGAGGATCGCCCACGCACCTACGTTCAGATTGCGACAGCAGCAGCACCCGAAGGTGAACGCTCACTCGCGCGTTGGCATCAACTGGGCAAGGAAGCCGCCCAACGACTTGATGCACAGCAGGTTGTCATCGATATTAAAAATCGAAAAGATGCAGGCGACCCAAAAATCGTTGAGGCGATTGCCGGCGCGGGATTGATTTACCTTTCCGGTGGGAACCCCCATTTTCTTGCGCAAACCCTGCGCGACACCCTCGCTTGGAAAACCATTCTGGAACAGTGGCGTGGCGGGGCATCAATCGCAGGTTGCAGTGCGGGAGCCATGGCGCTGTGCGGATACGTACCTAATTTCCGTCACCCAAAGGAAGGCGGCGAATCGGGGCTTGGGTTGATTTTCAATGCACGGGTCATTCCGCATTTTGATCGCTATTCTCGTTTCATCCCTGACTTTGTTCTCAAGCCATTGCTTATCGATGGACAGAAAATAATTGGCATTGATGAGAACACTGCTTTGACAAGTAGCGGCCCCGGTGAGAATCACGCGCGTGCGTGGGACTTTCGAAGTGTCGGTGAAGGGTCAAGCTGGCGCATTGAGTCTGACCGCAAGTATCGAATCAATAGTCCGGTTGAACTGCTAGTTGATTCACTTGGATGACTACATAGAGGAATTCCCAGAAACCCAATCACTGCGACGCGGGATCCGAACGTTTAAACCCCGCAGGAGCCGGATCACTAAGTCACAGCAATTCGCGGTGGACAACCCCAAAGATTTAACAATTGTCTATGAGGCCGCGCTTCTTAATTGGCCAAGCCCAGCAACTGCCCTCTATCTTGACATTGGTTTTGGTAACGGGGTGTCAACCCTGCACTTTGCGAAAGCCGAACCGCAAGCAGCGTTCCTAGCGATCGATGTCCACACACCGGGCGTCGGTGACTTACTCTCTGAACTTCACACCCAAGAAATCACGAACGTTCGGGTAATGGAAACCGATGCGATCGCTGTTCTGGAAAATATGATCGCGTCTAATTCCCTGGCCGGGGTTTACACATTGTTCCCAGACCCCTGGCAAAAAGCCCGCCACCACAAACGCCGGATCGTTCAGCAAAGCATCCTGGATCTGATGCATTCGCGCATCGCACTCGGTGGTTTTTGGCACATTGCCACAGACTGGGCCCACTACTCACAAGCAATCACCGAGTTGTTTGCCCAACCCGACAATCAAATGCAATGGAAGGGCGGGGAAACAAACAGACCGGATCGAGCACTTACCCGCTACGAGCAACGGGCCCTTGATGAAGGTCGGCTCGTCTCAGACTTTCGATTCATAAAGCACTAGTTTGGAATCCCACAAAGACAATTTCTCATTCTTGCTTAGACTTACCAGATGATTTCCCTAGAGGCACTGAGCAACCTGTATCTACAGCATTCACAGGCACTTAATGCACCCGTAGCGCCACTGATAGTTAATGGCAAACCGATTGAGCAAGCGGCACTTATGGCGACCGTGAACCTTTCACGAGACTCGACCTACCGTGAAAGCATCGCAATTAGTACCGAAGCGGCGATCCGTAAGTCTCGTGTCTACTTCGCCCAAGGTGCTGACCTAATCGATATCGGAGCCGAATCAAGTACCGCCAAAGCTTCACGGGTCAGCGCACGCGACCAGATCAAACAACTCGTGCCCGTCATTGAGCAACTCGCTTCTGATTCAATTCCTGTTTCAGCAGAAACCTATGAACCTGAGGTCGTCAAGGCCTGTTTAAACGCCGGTGCCAGTGTTCTGAATTTCACCGGCACTGAACATGAAGAAGAGATCCTTGATCTTGCAAGTGAGTTCAATGCAACCGTAATTTTATGTTACGTCGGTGGTGCCAATGTCAGGGAAATTACCGACCTTGAATTAGACCAAGATCCGATTCCACGGCTACAGGAATATTTCGCCAAGCGAATCGACACTGCACTTGGACATGGAGTGAAAAACATTGTGATTGATCCCGGTATGGGTTTCTATTATGGAAACCTAGTTGACCCATTAACCCGAGTTCGTCACCAAACCAATGTGATTCTTAATTCATTTCGATTGCGGGAATTGGGATATCCGATCTGTCAGGCCCTCCCCCACGCATTTGACCTGTTCGAAGACGAGTTCCGAACCGCGGAAAGTTTCTTCGCCGTGATCGCAAGCCTTGGCGGAGTGAACCTATTGCGCACCCATGAAATTTCGAAAGTGAATGCGGTTCTCCGCGCAATCAATACCTTGGCCTAACTCATATCTCTCTCATTCACCCCGAGGTGATTAACGATTACCTCAATCGTTGATTGAAGAATTCAACGCTGCGTTGCCACGCTAACTGTGAGTATTTAGCATTGAAAACTTCTGGTCGGTCGTCGTTGAAAAATGCATGATCAGAATTCGGGTAGTCAAAGATAATTACTTCGCCTCCCTCAGACTCAATCGCCTGCTGATACTCCGCGATACGTGGACCAGCATGCGCTTCATCAGATTCGGCTTTGTGAATCATGACTGTTTTCCCTGCGAATTTGGACCAATCCGGGTGGTAGTCCGGCCACGGCATTGCAGGATAAAACGCGACCGCAGCAGTTATGGATTCACTCACCGTGGGTGCGAGCAGCGACAGCCCACCACCCATGCAGAACCCAACCGTCCCCACATTTGAGCTATTAACCACATCAAGGGAAAGAAGGAATTCGGCACCTGCCGCAATCTCTGCGCCGGCCGCGGCGACCTTCAGCCCCATCATTAATTTCTGGGCTTCATCAGGCTCGGTTGTTTCAACACCCTTGTAGTGATCAACCGCTAGGGCAACAAACCCTGCTTGCGCCAATCGATCAACGACCGAGCGGATGTGCGGCACCACACCCCACCACTCCTGAATAACCAACACGGCGGGGCCACTCCCCGATTCGGGGTGGGACAGGTAGCCACTAATCAAGTCATTCTTGACTTCCACCGAGACAATATTCATGAGCGCTTCTCCTCCAGAATTTAATGGTTACGACCCAGAGTAACGAATTAATCGGAAATCCTGTTCCCTACTTTGTCACATTTGGGGCGAGCCACCGACTGAGGGCTTTCCCGCTGTCGCGTAATTCACTCGCACTGGATGCCACCCAGACGTGAGACAGTCCCAAGGTGTTGCTTTCTGTAAGGTCGAGTGCGCTTGATCCCACGACCGCAAGGACCGGTCGGTCGTGAACGCGACGGGCTGCGACACCGACAATTTTTCCCAGAGATGACTGTGCATCTAGTCTTCCTTCGCCAAGCACAACCGCGTCTGCTTTGTTCGCGAGTTCATCAAAGCCGACGAGATTGAGAACGTAATCTGCACCGGAAAACAATTGTGCACCTAATGCGGCCCACAAAGCTCCGGAAAGTCCCCCTGCCGCACCGGTTTGCTCCAGACCTCTTGGGTCACGCCCGTACCGTTTCACATAAAGATTTGCAACGGAATCGAGTCGCTCGTTGAGCAGCTCAACCGTTGCTGGATCTGCGCCCTTTTGTGGAGCAAAAACTTTTGCGGCGTCTTCGAATTTAACGGTGACGTCAGACAACACTTCAATACTGATCCCCGCTAATACTTCTTCGTAGCCTTGCAGTGCATCAATTGCACCTTGCCCGCCATCGGTTGTAGCGCTCCCGCCTGTTGCCACGATGATTTTCTCGGCACCGAATTTGGATGCCGTGATCACAAGTTCGCCAACACCTACCGTTGATGCATGCAAGGCATCGGTGGGATTGCCACCGCTGAGATGCAGTCCACAAGCTTGCGCAACTTCGATGATCGCAAGTCGTTGGTCGGGAACCCAGCCCCAACGGGCAACTACCTCTTGACCAAGTGGACCCTGTACGGATTGAAATTGTTCCTCGCCATTGAGTGCGAGCAGAAGTACGTCCAGTGTCCCTTCTCCACCGTCAGCCAGAGGGCACTCAATTGCCGTCAATCCTTCTTCGCGGATACCCGCAGCAATGTATTGGGCGACCTGAACCGATGTGAATGTTCCCTTGAATGAGTCGGGTGCTACAAGAATTGATTGATCAGAGGTCTTCACTTTGGTTGGTTTCCTGTGAAATTCATCGGTTGTGACCCAACGCTAATTGAACAGAGACATGGTGGGCAAAATTGAAACAGAGGATCGCACTGACTCCGGGATGGAGGTTGGTCGCCTTGTCGTGCGATCGACGTATACGTGGACGAACTCCGCTACAGCGCAAAGAGTTTCATCGGGTTCCCGGAAGACTGCCAACTGATACGTGACGCTGCTATTTCCCACGCGTGACGTGGCCAGGCCAACTTCAAGTCGATCAGGAAAACCAACAGGCACCAAGTACTCGCAGCGACTCGAAACCACTATGCCGATAGATGGTAATTCTCTTGTGTCCAATCCAGTGGACTCCATTAGCCAGCCATTAACAGCTGTGTCCAAGTACATGTAATAGACGGCATTGTTAACGTGGCCGTAATGGTCATTGTCTGACCATCGGGTCTGAATGGAACGAGTAATCGGGAATGCGCTTCGTTCCAGACTCATCTTTTCCGTTGACATTCAAATTCTCCCTAGTTTCATATGACATCCCTTAGCGGCGATGCTACTTGCCTTTAGTCGAAAATAATCAACTGTCGAATCACACGACCCGCAGCCAACTCATCCATCGCCAAATTGATGTCATCAAGTGGAACGTCCCGTGAACGTAGCTTCTCAACGGGCAGCCGACCTGCACGCCATAAATCGATCATTATCGGGATATCACGTTCTGGATCGGCGGACCCAAGATATGACCCTGCCAGAGTTCGAGACTCTGCGACCAGCTGAAGCGGTGAAATCGACATGAGTTCGGTTGGATGGGGAAGCCCAACCGATACGGTCATACCGCCCGGCGTCGTCGACTCGAAAGCTGTCGCGAGAACTTTGGAGCTTCCCACGGCTTCAATTGCCACATCCACACCGTCGGGGAAAAGTTCACGTGTGAATCCTTCAGGTGGCAGTGCAGTCGTTGCACCTACTTGTAACGCAAGTTCCCTTTTCCCAGCATCAGGATCAATGGCGATCACCTCTCCAGCCCCCGCTGCCCCAGCCGCCATTACGGCCGCCATTCCCACTCCGCCAAGACCCCAAACAGCAACTGTTTGACCGGGTTGCACACGAGCAGTATTAAAAATGGCTCCGGCTCCCGTAAGCACCGCACAACCAAAAAGAGCTGCAACGTCAAATGGAATATCTTTCGGCACCACAACAACTGAGCCACGATCAACTACCGCATGGTCCGCAAAAGCGGAAACTCCTAGATGGTGATTGATTGGCACTCCGTCACGACTCAGTCGATGGCCACCACGGAGTAATTCGCCAGCACCGTTGGCCCGTTTAGCTTCCTTGCATAACGCCGGTCGACCACTCATGCATGCGGAACAGCTGCTACAACGAGGTACGAATGTGAGGACAACGTGGTCACCGACATTCACATCATCGGCTCGGGATTCCAGGACAACACCTGCACACTCATGGCCTAACGCCATAGGGAGTGGGCGTGGTCTCGTTCCGTTCACGACCGAGAGGTCCGAGTGGCAAACCCCAGCCGCCCGAATACGAATCAGCAACTCTCCCTCTGCCGGACCCTCAAGATCTAATTCAAGAATTTCAAGCGGACGACTCGTGAGGTAGGGGGCAGAAGCGTCGGATTTGATAAGAACCCCTGCTCGGATTTTCACGGGTGGTTACGCCTTCATCTGACCGCGTGAAGCTAAATCTGCCAATGCATCACCAATTTCTCGCGTCCCCCGTTGTTGCCCACTTCGAGTAAGAAGATCTTCTGCCACGGCTGACTGAACCCAGCCCGCAGCTTCGTCTTCACCAACGTGCTCGAGCAACATAGCCATGGAGAGAACCGCCGCCGTTGGGTCCGCTATTCCCTTACCTGCAATGTCCGGTGCAGAACCATGAACGGGCTCGAACATACTCGGATTTTTTCCGCTTGGGTCAATATTGCCGCTTGCGGCCAAACCAATTCCCCCACTGATCGCTGCGCCAATATCAGTAAGAATATCGCCGAAAAGGTTATCGGTGACAACTAAGTCAAACCGCTCTGGAGTCGTCAGCATGTACATCGCAGCGGCGTCCACATGACAATAGTCTGTCTCAACACCTGGGAATTCCGTTGATACTGCTTCAAACGTGCGCATCCAGAGGCTCCCCGAGTGAACGAGGACATTCGTTTTGGCGACGAGCGTCACTTTATTGCGCCGTTTTGTTGCACGTTCAAAAGCATCACGAATTATTCGCTCTACAGCAAAGTGAGTATGAATAGCGACCTCAGTAACTACTTCACCGGATGTGCCCATGCGAAGAGTTCCCCCCGCCCCCGCATAAGGGCCTTCTGTTCCTTCGCGACACACAACCATGTCTATTTCCTGTGAACTCTTGTCAGCCAGAATGCCTCGGACGCCGGGGAACAACCTCACCGGCCTTAGATTTAGGTAGTAATCCATCACGAAACGCAATTGAAGAATAATGCCGCGTTCGAGAATTCCTGGTGCGACAGAAGGGTCGCCAATTGCACCAAAGAGAATTGCATCACTTTTTTTAAGATCAGCCACAACAGAATCAGGGAGCAGCTCTCCCGTTGCCAAATACCTGGCAGCCCCAAGGTCATATGACGTGTAATCAATGGTCAAGTCAGCAAGTCCCGCAACCACATCGAGTACTTTGGTGGCTTCCCGGACTACATCGCCTCCGATTCCGTCTCCTGGAATTAATGCGATTTTTAGTTGCCTAGCCATTGGGGGCCTCCGTCGTTTTTAGCAAAATTGCATGTAAATACCTGAGTCATTGGTGAAGTGGTAATCCATCAACGCCCGCCGATCATTTCAGCCGGAATGAACTCTCCCATGGGGCCGCGGTCAACGAGTTCCCCGGATTCCATGACCAGTACTCCCCGCAACAGAACATCGGTCGGCCAGCCGGTGACGGTTCGCCCTTCATAGGGTGTGTAATCCGTGTCCATGTGTAGGTCATTGATTGTTACCACTCGCGACTCCGAAGGATCAAAAATGACGATGTCGGCATCTGAACCTGGCTCGATCGTTCCCTTGCGAGGATAGAGCCCATTAAGTCGAGCCGGATTTGAACTGACGAGAGCGACGAAACCTTCTGCAGACAAGCCGCCGTTATGTACGAGTGAACTCCAGATTATCGGTAGTCGTGTTTCAACACCGGGCAACCCATTTGGCATCAATCGAACATCGTGAGCGCTTTGACTCTTCTGAACAGCGCTGTAGCAACAGTGGTCGCTACCTACCGTGTCAATCAGCCTTTGATTTGCCAACTCGACCAGCTGTGCAACCGTCCCTGCACCTCTAATGGGTGGACAACATACATACCGTTCTGGGTTAGGACCTTCGTAACAGGAATCGTCCAGCGTCAAGTAGTGAGGGCACGATTCGGAAAATGCACTAACTCCTCGCTGGCGGGCCGCAAGTACAAGACCCACGGCACCGGGTGTTGACTGATGGACGAAGTACACGGGAGCATCCACCCGCTCAGCGATGCTGAGAACCTGACGCACTGCTTCATCTTCCGCCTCAGGAGGCCGGCTGCCCGCCATGTGTCGCGCATCAATACACCCGGCTGTCGCCGCTTCCTCTTGAGCGGCCTCGATAGCAGAGTTTTCCTCCGCATGAACGTAGGTGAGGCCACCGACAGTTTTCAGTGCAACCATGACGTCCTCGATGGTGTTGACATCAACCATAAGTTCGCCGCGATACGTGGTGAAGAGTTTGACCGTTCGCACGCCTCGTTCCGCAAAGGATTCGATCACATGTTTTACATCGTCAGGTTTGGAGTTAAGACATCCGTGAAAGGAGTAGTCACATCGGGACTCTTGTGCCATTTCCTTCTTATTGTCGAGAGCTGTAATCGGATCTTCGCCAATCGCTGGTATCGCGAAGTCGACGATCGTGGTGGTTCCACCGGCTATCGCAGCAGAGGAAGCACTCGCAAATGAGTCAAGGGTGACAAATGCTCCCAGCGGGATTGCAAGGTGGCAGTGCGGATCCACTCCACCCGGCATTACGAGTTTTCCGGACGCATCAATGACCCGAGCCGCGCCAATGGACTCTATAGATACCGATGGATCTAGAACAGCCAGAACTCGGCCACCACTGACCACTACGGTTCCTTCACCTGACCAGCTATCGGTAACAATCCGTCCACCGACTATCGCTACGTCGATACTCACCTCAAAATCGCGCATGACTCTCTCCCAACTCGCGTGTACCACGTACGATCATTGGTTTCGATCACTCTGGAATTTCCAAGATTATCTTCCCGTACGCTGTCCGACTCGACATTTCACGATGCGCATCAGCCGCCGACTCCAATGGATAAGTGGAATGGATGCGTGGTGAAAGAGTTCCTCGCGCGATTAGGTCAAGTACATGGCGTAATTCATCTCGCGTCTGTGTATGTGAGGAGATGTAGGAAATGTGACGGCGAAAGAATTCAATAATGTCGAAATCGACAACCTCACCGGCGTGCGCACCAATACTTATGAGCCGACCATATGGACGCATGACAAACATCGACTGTTGAAAGGCTGTACCGCCAACAACATCGAAGACTATGTCGACACCGCGTCCCTTAGTAAATTCCATGACGGAATCATTGACATTCGTCTTTGTGTAGTTGATGACGAAATCGGCGCCATCCTCGGTTGCCCGTTCCAGCTTTTCATCGGTTCTTGCAGTTGCAATGACTGTGGCTCCAGCAGCCTTACAGATCTGCAACGCGGCCGAAGCTACTCCGCTACCAACAGAATGAATAAGCACAGTGTCGCCGAGAATAAGCCCGCCTCGAGCAACGAGCCCGTGCCATGCTGTTCCAAATGCAACCAGTGAAGCTGCCGCATCTGCGAAACTAACTTGATCAGGCAAAGCCATGCAATGGCTGGCCGGCGCCAGCATGTACTGGGCATATGTACCCGGGATGTGTTCCCCGAAGAGACGCCGATTTTCACAAAGATTGTCTTGACCGCGGTTACACCACTCGCACTGATCGCAGGTTCGAATGTAGGACACGGCGACGCGATCACCGACTGCAAGTCCAGTAACTCCGCTACCTAGCGCCGCCACGACACCTGCGCCCTCGATACCGAGAATATGCGGCATGGCGAAATCAAAACGCGAGACGCCGTCGCGGATATCGATGTCAACGTGATTTAGCCCTGCAGCCTTCAATTTCACGAGAACCTCGCCCGGGCCGGCCACTGGATCGGGAATATCACCGTATCGAAGTACTTCGGGGCCTCCGAAATCATCAAACAAGATCGCCTTCATTTTATGCTCCTTTTTATTCTGCGGTCAGTGCGTGGATATTTTCCAAATAACTGATTACTTCTTCACTTGAAACCACATCGGCATATTTGCCATCAAGGTCAACCAGGTTGGCCTCGTGCTGGATTGGACTACGGTCTCCCACTGCATCACGTACCACCACGGATCTGTACCCATACGCATTTGCATCAACCGCGGTCTGGCGAACGCAACCCGAAGTCGAACAGCCCACCGAGATGATCGTGTCAATTCCCATCGTCTGAAGAACTTGGGGCAACTCGGTCCCGATAAAGGCGCTGCTATGGCGTTTGGTGAGAATGTAGTCCTTCGGTGATGGGCGGACACGGTCATCAATGTCCACCCACCGGCTTCCCAACTTTAGCCAGGAAAGCGAAGGAACTTTTTCCACGAACAGCCCACCGTCAACGAGGTCTTCCCTAAACGCGACCCGTGCATAGATGATGGGAACGTCAGCATTTCGGGCAGCCGCCAGAACTTTTTTGGCGACCTCGATCGGCGCATCTATTTCGGCTGACCCCAGCGGACAATCAGGATCGGTCATCCCGTACTGAAAATCAATGACCAGAACGCATGGGTTAGATCCAAACCCGGTTCGCGCTTGCATCCCCATGGCTGCATAGTCAGCAAGGGTTTGCTCGGCAGAAGATTTCACTACACCTTCTCGGGCGATTTTCCGGGAATAAACTTTCCTATGCCCGTGGGACCAACCCACTTGCCACCGTCGACTAGCACGTTACCGCGCAAAATCGTGGTGACCGGCATTCCCTTAACTGTCCAGCCATCCCAGTTGCTGTAGTCGCAGTCGGAGTGCAGGTTTTCTTCCTGATCGTAGGTGTGATCCACATTTGGGTCCATGATGATGATGTCGGCATCAGCACCGGGGCGAATAACTCCCTTTGTGCCATAAATACCGAACAACTTAGCTGGACCTGCTGCAGTCAAATTCACGAATTGTTGTACCGATAGGTTCCGCTTCGCAACACCTTCGGACCAAAAAATAGACATGCGGGTTTCAACACTATTTGTTCCACCGGTGACATTGTCGATGGTATCTCCCGCAAGTTTGCGGTCAAGGGGGATTGTGAAGTCATCGCTCGCCAGAGTGTGGATTCGCCCATCGATACAGCCAGCCCACAGTTCATCGCGAGTCTCTATCGGCTTATTTGGCGGGTAGTTCATGTAACGTTGCCCCTCATCTTGCTTGTAAAGTGAAGGGTCAAAGAGAAGGTTGGGGTGCAGAGCCTCTGCAAACACGTTAACGCCATCTGCGCGAGCCTCGGTAATAGCCTCCAACGAATCCTTCGCGCTGACATGCACGATGTAAAGGGGCGACTCCGTTCGCTTTGCCAACAAAAGCATTCTGCGGACTGCAGCTTCTTCCGCCAATGGTGGACGGGCTTCGCCGATGTTCCAGAACTCTTGTCGGCCAGCCGCATAAAGCTTGCGAATGTTGAAGTCAATGATGCACTCGTCTTCACAGTGAACCATTACGATACCGCCGTGCTTCTCAGTCTCAAGCATGGCGGAATAAATGCGTCCGTCATCTGACATCATTCCGCCGATGGTTGGACTACCTTTGAAAGCGGTGAAAAACTTGAAGGAGATGATACCGCCGCTAATTGCTTCCTCTATTTCGCCAGCGGTCTGCAGTGGCCAATCTCCCGACATAATCGCATGAAGTGCATAGTCAGAGTGCGGGTTCTGTGCGCGTGTCTTTTCTAGCTTGCCCTCGATTGAGGTTATCAACGAATCATCGCCAGCCGTCATTGAGAAATCGATATACGTTGTCGTCCCGCCCCAAATTCCGGCTCGCGAGCCAGCTTCAGCAGATTGCGCCGTCATAGCATCTGAGATAGATAGGTCGTAGTGGACGTGGCTATCAATACCTCCGGGAAGGACATACTTGTCTGTGGCGTCAATAACTTTGTGCGCACTAGCGTCTTCCAGTTGACCGTGCAGGGTCAGGGCAACAACTTTTTCATCTTTTACTGCCACGTCGAGGGCGTAAACGCCGTATTCGTTGGCGACTAGGCCATTCTTGATCAGAAGGTCATACATTTTTGTTGCTCCTTTTCTGGATAGTGATTGACTGAGATTGAAAATTCTTGATCAAATTGCACCTGCCGCCATGAGTGCATCGAATTCTTCACGGCTTAATCCGATTTCTTCCAAATAAAATGACTCATTGTCACGACCAATCGTGCCACCAAGGAACTTAACTCCACCTGGAGTTGCCGACATTCGAGGATGGACATGCACCGTGCTCGTGAGGCCAAGTTCCGGATCATCGATACTCAGTAATAGATTTCGGGCCCGAAAATGTTCATTGTCGGCGATCTGCGCCACATTATTCACGGGCGCCCCCGAAACTCCCTGTTCATCAAATACCCTCAAAATGTGTTCTTCGGTGTGTTGAATCATCCAGGCCGCGATAGCTTCGTCGAGAGCGTGAACATTCTTGATTCTCGACGCATTATTTTCAAATCTCGGATCATCAATAAGTTCGGGGCGATTAATGCAGTGGAATAGTCGCTCAACAATGCCTTGGGTGCCACCAGAGATTGCAACCCAACCGCCATCCGCCGTCTCATAACTATTGCGTGGCGCAAGGTCACCTAAACGGTTCCCTGTCCGCTCCCGAACAATCCCGAGCTTTTCATAGTCGAGCATCGTGTAATCAATGAGTCGATAATTCGCTTCAATAATTGCGTTGTCGATGACTTGACCGGTCCCGCCATTGACATCTCGCCAGTAGACGGCCGCAAGAATCGCCATGGCTCCGGCGAGGGCGGTAACTCCATCGGCGAGTGGGTATCCGGAAAGAACTGGAGGCCGGTCCTCTGCACCTGTGATGTAGGAGAGCCCAGAGAATGCCTCGGCGAGGGTTCCGAATCCTGGTTTTGGTGCGTAAGGTCCATCTTGCCCGTAACCGGAAGTACGCAAAATAATAAGTCTGGGGTTCGCTTCAAGTAACTTTTCTGGCGATAAACCCCATCGTTCCATAACACCGGGTCGGTAATTTTCAACGAGGACATCGAATTCTTTTACGAGCCTCAGTAGCATCTGCTGGCCTTCAACAGTATTCAGGGCAAGCGTTATCAGTCTTTTGTTACGAGACAACCCTTTCCAAGCCAGCGCGGTGCCTTCAACTTGGCTTCCCCACGCTCGAACTGGATCACCTTTGACCGGTAACTCGACCTTGACAACATCTGCACCGAAGTCAGCAAGGTAGGTGGCCGCCCAAGGACCAGCCATCATGGTTGCAACATCAAGTACACGGAGTCCATCGAGAGCGCCTTTTTCCATTGTGGCCGGTTTCAACTCGCGAGGATCAAGCCCTGGGTACTTGCTCATACCAATTCCTTAGATGTGTTTAAAAGGGGCGGAAGTTGCTCGTGCCAATCCGTTTCTCGCTGGTAGGCGGTTGCCACCTGAAAAAGTTTTGCCTCACACCATTGACCGGCCGACAGGGCGACACTCACCGGCAACCCAGAGACAGCGTGGAAACCAATGGGAAGACTCATGGTGGGCCCTTCATGTAACGCCCAAGGATAGGTAATTCGACCTAGCATCTGGGTTTGAGCTCTCGAGTCAAAGCCCTCAGCTGCAGGAACATCAATGGAAACTACCGGGGTCAAGATTATGTCGATATCGGTGAAAATCTGGTTGAGACCATGGCGATACCTTTGGCGCCAATCCAGCGAGCGTGCAAGTTCGGTGGCCGGGATGTCGAGCCCTGCGGCCACCCGAGCAAATACATCTGGTGAGAAATCTTCGGGGTGCGCACGCAAACGCTCTTTGTGAAATTCTGCTCCCTCACATTGAACGATCCGTGTCCAATGCTCAAATGCCGAAGCCTGATCAAAATCTGATACGGGGACGATAATCACGCCCTGCACTTTCAACCACTCAACGAAGGAATCAACCCGCTGAGCAATCATGGGATCAAGATCATCAAAGAAAAATTCGCTGGGAATACCTACCCTCAATCCAGCCAATGGTTGGCCGATTAGAGCGGTTGGCAACACTGTGATTCCATCCAGGGAATATGGATCAAGGGGATCATGGACCATCAGGGCTTCTGTCAGCCGGGCTACGTCAAAAGCGCTCGAAGCCATGGGGCCAACCGTGTCCTGGGTGTATGACACGGGAAATACGCCACGGGTGGATATCGAGCCATAGGTGGGACGTAGACCAACTACACCGTTAACAGCCGCCGGAACGCGCACCGATGCTCCCGTGTCCGTACCCAGTGACGCCTCGCAGAATCTAGCCGCGAGTGCCGCACCTGACCCACCGCTTGAACCCCCAGGGATACGATCCAAATTCCAAGGGTTGCGACAAGCGCCATATGTTGAGTTTTGCGTGGTAGCACCCCAAGCCAGCTCCGCCATGTTGAGTTTCGCTAGAACCACCGCACCCTGGGCAGACGCGAGTTCGACGCAGTGCGCATCCGCGATCGGCATATTGTCAGAAAGAAAGCGAGCACCCGCGGTGGTGGGTGCGCCCTTCGTGTCGATGTTGTCCTTGAGACCGAGGAGCAAACCATGCAGCGGCCCGGCCGAACCTCCGTTAGCAGCAATGGCATCAAGCTCTATCGCACGCTCACGTGAGTCGTCGAGCCAGGTGATAACCGACTGGACTTGCCCGTCCAAAGCAAGGAAGCGAGCATGAGCCGCTTCCCATCGCTCTAAACAGTTCGTTCCATTGCCGGTCACCCACGACTCCTTGCCTAAATGTGTTCAAACTGTATGCAACATGAACTGGGCTGTCAACGGACTTTCGATATTTACCCAATTTCTCATAGCGTTTTCACTCTAAGAATGAAAAACTAAAGTCCAATACGGCCATTCAATTTGACACATTTCTGTACACAATCTCACTAAGATGGTGGTGTGGATCCATCAAGTGAAAGCCTGTGACAACCACTACGGACAGCCCGAAGCAAATCCAGGACATGTATTTGCCCCGATCAATGCGAGTCGTCGAAGTCGGAATGCGCGACGGGTTGCAATCGGTACGTAAAACAATTCCAACATCAGAGAAACTCCAGCTCGTTGAAAGCCTGCTTGAGTCGGGAGTTACCGAGATTGAGGTAGCTTCGTTCGCTCACCCAAAAGTGCTCCCGCAGCTCGCGGACGCCGAAGCGCTCCTCGCGGTTGTCCCCCGACAAGAGGGTTTCCACTATCGAGGCCTCGTACCCAACGCTCATGGGGCCCGTCGCGCAATTGACTCAGGGGTCAACGAGATTGTTGCTCTCACCTGCACTGATCCTGAGATAACCATGATCAATCAACGGCGGACGCACCCGGAGATGTGGGATGAGCTCGACAATATTCTCAGTGCGGCGGGAGATACACCGGTGACCGTTGCGATCGTCATGTCATTCTTCGCATATGGCACTGGCTTGGTCGATCCTGAAAGGCTCGATGCCTTCGTTGACCAGATTGTCTCCGCCGGAGCAACGAGCATTTACGTTGCCGACTCGGCTGGCCTGGCAGACCCGCGACAGGTATTTGACGCTATTCGTCGAATCAAGTCGCATCGACCAAACTTGAAAGTGGGAGTACACCTGCACACTCGAGGCGGCTTTGCCTTGGCCAATACATTAGCCGCTATGCAAGCCGGTGTTGACTGGGTCGAAGGAGCATTTTGTGGCCTTGGTGGTGACCTCTGGCTTCCCGGTGACTCCGATGTTTTAGGTAACACGCCTACTGAAGATCTTGTGGCAATGCTCCAATATATGGGAATTAGCACGGGGATTAATCTCGAAAAATACGGTGACACTGTTGAGTTGGCGAAAGGCATTACGGCGAGCCCCGCATACGGACATTTTACTCGCGGTGGATCACGGCTTGAAATGCAGGAAATTGATTGGAAGCGTATTCTTTCTCAGCCCGGAAAAGAAATTCCATCCACTAAGGACTAAAAATCACTTTCAGTTAGGATTTCAAGAATGACAACGCAATTAAGCGGCGCAGCCGGCAACGCTTATCAATTGATGCGAAACGATATTGTGTCAGGCGTCTTAGTCGGTGGTAGCCGACTAACAGAAACTGATCTCGCCGCTCAATATGGACTCAGCCGCACACCCATTCGTGAAAGTCTGCGACGACTTCAGTCCGAGGGTCTCATCGAAGTTATTCCGCACCGAGGTGCTCGAGTTGTGGACTGGCAGAATTTTGATATCGAAGGAATGTATGACCTGCGAATCTTGGTCGAATGCTTCATCACTCGACGTGCGGCAACGCGCATTACACCAGATGTCGTCGATGAACTTACTGAACTGTGCGACCAGATGGAAGCCATTACCAAGGAAGGCAAAGCTGGTGACCCCAACACGGTCGCTGCTTTCACCGAACTAAACGGTCGCTTCCACGGCCGGATAGCAGAGGTTGCAGATGCCGAGTACGCCCAGCCTGCGCGCCATATTTTGGTTGCACTCCCCGTGATCCTCCGAGCAGTACACAACTACGCACCACTTGGCTATCAGCGCAGCAACTCACACCACCGTGAATTGCTCGAGGCATTTAGAATTAAAGATGCGGACTGGGCCGAAAGCATTATGAGACTCCACGTGACTGCCTCCAAATCCGCGATCATGGACGAACTTCGCCGGACGACCGATATTGCTGTGTCTAAGCCAGTAGATTCCTAGGCCGGAAGTGGACTGATCTGATTGCGACGTCGAACAACGACAAACAGTAAAGTAGCAGCGGCAAAGAAACAGAGACTGACGGCAACCCAAGCTGGCGAAAAACCAACCCTCTGAACGGCAAATCCGAACAGCACCGGACCCAACACTCCGCCCGCCCCGGCTCCCAAAACGATGTAACCGGATGCGCGAGCGGGCGCTTGCGGATATGTGCTCACCACGGCGAGGGTCAGTAGGCCATTCCAGCCCCACCCCGCACCAATAGCGATGAGAGTCGCCAAAAACAGGGGCCACCCCGGTGGGACCAAAGCGAATGAAATCACTCCCGCGCCGCCAACGATCATGATGAAGGCCGTTGCGATGAGGGGGCGACTGACTCGACCAAGCTGCCAAGCGAACACGAAACGACCCAAAATTCCACATGCACTACCAACCGCGAGGTAGACCCCTGCAGCATTCGGGGTGCTACCTCCAGCAATTGCCGACTCAACATAAAAAGCACCCGTCGCCGAGACTGCGATCATTGCCAACATAAACACGGCTGCGAATACGAAAACGCCAGCAAGCTTTTGTTCGGCGGCAGCGCGAGCTGCCGAATTGCGCTTATGACCCGGGGCAAGCCGTGGAATGCCGACGAGAGCGGGAATGCCAATTGCCGCACACGCAACAAACGCCCATCGCCAACCAATCGTGCTCGCCAAAATGGGGATACTGAGTCCAGCCACCAGGGCTGCACCCGGGAATGCCGTTTGCTTAAAGCCGAATGCGAGGCCGAGTCGTTCCTGCGGGACCACTTCGAAAAGCGCAAGGTCAACCGCCGGTTGGGTAAGCGCGTTAGCCAGTCCAGCCAACGACATCAGAACAAGCAACGCGGTCCAATTTGGGGCCAAGGCTAGGGCTCCAATTACGAGCATCGAAGAGGCGACGCCGATGCGAATCGACGTAGTTGATCCGAGTCGCTGACCTAACCGTCCACCAGAGATGCCACCGGCGGCCATGAAAAGCCAAAACATGGAAACAACTATTCCCAATTGCGCCTCACTAAATCCAAGGTCAGCCCGGACAAAGGGTCCCATAGCTCCCAGCAAAAACACCGGGATCGAGCCGACCGCGGAAGCACTGGTGGTGGTCCCAACAATTCGGAGGAAGGATATTGGGGGCATGCTGAATTGTATTCGAATTATGGTTTGTGACTCCAAATTTAATGAAAATTAAGCGTATAGACTTGGGAAGACCCCTTAAAAGGTATACAAAGTGATTGACAGTGGGACTTCCGATCCATATGCTTCCGATTAGTCAATACCCCAATTCCATGCTGCAACTAGGAAGTAATGAATTCATCCGTCAGCCCGGCGCCGTCAAGTTTCGGGCCGCTGGCCGGATACCGCGTTATTGAGCTTGGGCAACTTATTGCCGGGCCATTCGCCGGACAACTCCTCGGGGATCTTGGCGCCGAGATCATCAAAATTGAACTTCCGGGCGAGGGAGACCCCATGCGTCGGTGGGGGAAACTCACGCCTGAAGGTGAATCATTGTGGTGGTCGGTTATCGGCCGCAACAAGAAATCCGTGGCCATTAATGTGCGCTCCAGTGCAGGACGCGAGGCATTCTTACGACTAGTTGAGATATCAGACGTTGTCATCGAAAACTTTCGACCCGGGACCCTTGAACGATGGGGACTTTCCTATGAAACTTTAAAGGAAACAAACCCCGGCATTGTGATGGTTCGAGTTAGTGGTTTCGGTCAAACGGGGCCATATTCAGACCGAGCCGGGTTCGGGGTGGTCGGTGAAGCAATGGGTGGGCTCCGAGCAGTAGTTGGCGATCCGGACCGGCCTCCAGTGCGAACGGGAATCGCGATTGGCGATGCCATGTCAGGGGCGCTCGGGGCGCTCGGGGCGGTAGCCGCCTTGCTCGAGCGCAAGAACTCCGGCGAAGGACAGGTGCTCGATGTAGCCCTGTACGAATCAGTCTTAACATTCATGGAGTCTTTAATTACGGACTACGACGTCTCGGGTCATGTTCGTGAGCGCACCGGTGCCACCCTTCCCGGCGTGGCTCCATCGAATGTCTACCCAACGTCCGATGGACTGGAGGTAATTATTGCCGGAAACCAGGACAGTGTTTTTCAGCGGATGGCTGCAGCCATGGGATCACCCGAACTGGCCGTGGATTCCAAGTTCGACACTCACATCGCTCGCGGACAAAACCACGAAGAACTCGACGAACTTGTTGCAACGTGGACCAGCAGTCTGCCATCCAAGTCAATTATTGAAACTCTCGCAGAAGCTGGCGTACCGTCTGGGTCCATATTTCGAGCCCCGGACATGCTTTCTGACCCCCACTTCATCGCACGCAATTCAATCGTTGATGTACCTCACCCTGTTCTTGGCACCATTAAAATGCAGGGCGTGGTTCCCCGCGCTTCCCGGACACCGGGGCGAATTAACTGGCCCGGTCCGGCACTGGGAGCACACACAACCGAAGTGCTGACGGAACTCCTAGGACTTTCGGAAGCCGAGATCGCACATGCGCAGGCTGTTAAATGAGCATAATGAGCACCGATAAATGAGAACTGAAGAGTTAGCCGAAGTGAATGCCACCGCTGAGTTCGAGGTTGCATATAAACATATTCGAGACCTTCTTGCATCCAATTTCGTCCCGACCATCTACCGCCGGCTGGCCATGTATCCCGATGCATTTGCGTTAGCGGTTGAGCATCTTGGTCAAGTCGTAGAGCTGGCTGACAGTGCGGATTTCGTCCGAACGGCACAAAGTGCAGCGAATATTCCCTTATCTGGGACTTCATTGAGTGAAGGGCCAATTAACTCCGGTGTTACTGATGTAATCGAGCGGTATAGAGACGCCAACCCAATTAACCTTTTATTCAGTATCTCCCTGATGGGAGCCGACACCAGGCCCCACCGGTCCGTAATGCAGTCACCACTCGGGCCTGTTCATAGCGACATTGAGCAAGACATTTTTGACTCACACGGAGCGGTCATTACCCCCGGGCTCTGGCGAGACCTCGACCCTTGGCCGGAGCGCCAGCGCGAACTATGGATGAAAACTCGCGAAATAGCCCAAGACGGTCGTCTCGTTATTGCCCGTGAGGCAGTGATGGAATGTGCCGCAGTGGTCTTCCTTGGCAGCACGCTTGAATTCCTTCCAGCGCAGATAGCGTCCCTTCTTCCAGAATCAGCATTAATAGATTTTGCCTGGTTTCCCACTGGGGTCGCAACCATGGTGGTCGAAGGCGAATGGCTTCACAATCTCACTGATCATCACCCACGAAAGGAAACGAAATGAGTAAACCGGAAGCCCGCATCGTAGAGGTACTAATGCGTGATGGATTGCAAACAATGGTGCATGAATCGGGTTGGCATGTACCAACTACTGAAGAAAAGATCGCACTCATTGGAAAGATTGCCGACGCCGGCGTCCCGGAGATTGAAGTTACCGGTTTCGTACATCCCAAAGTCATCCCAATGCTCGCCGATGCCGATGAAGTTGTGCGTTCCCTCCCAAAAAGAGATGGTGTTGTATACCGGGCACTCGTTCCCAATCTTCGTGGAGCTCAAAGAGCAATCGACGCTGGCTGCACAAAAATCTCTGCACTCATTGTGGGTTCAGAGACTTACAGCAAGAAGAACTCGAATATGAGTATTGCTGAGAATGTCGAAGAGATCCGCCTGATCGCTGAACTTGCAATTGCGCAGGGTGTCAGCATTGATGTTGGCATGGGCATTTGTTTCCTTTGCCCTTATGAAGGCCCAGTTCCTGAGA
>CAMAVT010000003.1 GCA_945861775.1 Bifidobacterium breve | reverse complement strand
TCAACCCGTGGCCGCATGGACCCGGGCGAGAAGCAGTACACCACCAATTTTGAGATCGGCGGCCCACTTGATGGCTCTGCTATCGGAATAGTGGAGGAGTCCGCTTCAGAACTTCTCCCCGTCGGATCCACTGTTCGTCACCGCCTCGGCTGGCGCGAGTACGCGGTCGTTGACGACGCGACAGCAACAATTTGCGACCTTTCACTGGCGCCAACGATCTCTTGGTTGAGTTCAATGGGCCAGACCGGATTCACCGCCTACGCAGGACTTCTTCCCGTGGGTCATCTGGCGGCGGGTGAGACGGTTCTCGTGACCGGCGCCGGTGGAGCCGTGGGCAGCATGGTTGGACAGTTCGCGAGGTTGCTTGGCGCAGGACGGGTTATCGGTAGCGCCGGTGGTGCAGATAAATGCACGTGGCTTACAACCGAGTGCGGCTTCGACGAGGTAATCAATTATCGCGATGAGGATTTCGCGGCGGAGTTATCCAAGTTTGCACCCGAAGGAATTGATTTGTTTTTTGACAATGTGGGCGGCGAGCAACTCGCATCGGCCCTGCATAACATGAAGATTCGCGGGCGCATCAGCATGTGTGGTGCAGTTTCCAATTTTGGAACTCAGGAGCAGCCATCCATCGCGGTTCTCATTGAAGCAGTACTCCGACGGCTTACCATCACGGGATTTATTGTCCGCGACTATGAGGATCTGCGTCCGGAGTTTGAAGCGAAAGTCAGTGGATGGTTGGCAAGCGGTCAGTTGGTCGACCGTGCGACGATTGTTGAAGGTATTGGCGCCGCAGGTGCGGGCCTTGAAGGTTTACTGTCCGGGGCGAACTTTGGCAAGGCGCTCGTGCGCCTTTCGGCCTAATCCCGAAAGCGAATACATGAGCATTCCTGTGGGCATCGCAGTTGTTGACTCGACGTTGTTTACATCCGTGGATCCGGTTGTTTTAGCGGGATCCATGTGTGGTGCATGTGGTGCACACGTTTTCCCAGCCATGGATTCCTGCCCAACCTGTTCGAGCCTTGACGTCACGAGAGTGGGCTTGCCCACCGAAGGAACCCTCTGGTCCTGGACAACCCAACACTTCGCACCGAAGCCACCATTTCGGACCGATGAATTCGCACCTTTTTCCATTGGCTATGTAGACCTTGGCCCCGTGATTGTCGAAGGTTGGCTGGTGGGAAAAACCCAATGGACGATTGGGGAGCAGGTTAATTTGGTGCTCGCTAAAGCCTGGACGCATGAAGGTGCACCTGTCTTCACATTTGGTTTCGAGGCTGTGACGTGAGCGTGAATACGAATGACATTTTTATTGTCGGCGCAGCACGGACGGAGTTCGGCAGATTTGACGGCGAAGATAACGAGCTTGCAGAGACGGCAGTGCGCGGTGCGCTTGCCGACTGTGGTCTTGCCTGGTCCGACATCGAGTTCGCGGTGGGTGGCACTAATGGTGAGACAAAGCCGGACAACCTAGTCTCACGATTGGGACTCACCGGACTTCCGTTCGTGACGGTGAAGAACGGATGCGCGACAGGTGCTGTGGCTTTAATGACAGCACGTAACGGGTTAATCGCTGAAGATCTCGATGTTGCTTGCGTTGTCGGCTATGACAATCACGCTCGGGGCGCTTTCAATGTTTCACCCGCACGCTATGGACTGGGTGATTGGTACGGAGCCACAGGCATGATGGTTACTACTTCATATTTTGCACTGAAAATTGCGCGCTACCTTCATGAACACGGAATAAGCCAGCGCACCCTCGGTTATGCCTCGGCAAAAGCATTTGATTACGCGCAAGAACACCCGTATGCGTGGCGGCGTAAGCCGGTTTCCGTTGATGAAGCGATGGATGCCGACATGATCAATGACCCCCTCACGCGTTTCATGTTTTGTGCACCTGATGCTGGCGCGGTTTCCCTTGTTCTAGCTCGCGGCTCGAAGGCCTATGACTTGTGCGAAACTCCGATTCGACTGGCATCGGTGGCGCTTCGTGGTCGTCGACCAGGATCGTTCGAAGTTTTCTCACCCTGGCTCTCACCCGGTGACCGTACGAGTCCTTCAATTGACGCGGCGAAAGCAGCATTTGACCTTGCTGGCATTACGCCCGCGGATGTGCAGGTAGCCCAGCTCCAAGACACTGACAGCGGAGCCGAAGTTATTCACTTAGGTGAGACCGGACTCGTTGCCCATGGAGAGCAGGAAGCCGCTTACCGCAACGGTGAATTCGAAATTGATGGTCGGCTGCCTCTCAACACCGACGGTGGATTACTCGCCAACGGAGAGCCGGTGGGCGCTTCTGGCTTGCGACAAGTACACGAGATCGTGAGACAGTTGCAGGGTCGCGCTGACGGTAAACAAGTTCCGGGAGCCCCGCGTATTGGTTTCACCCACGTCTATGGAGCGCCGGGCATTAGTGCCTGTACGGTCCTGATCAACGAAGGAGCACGACCGTGAGCGAAATAGACCAACAACATTTAGACGCCTGGCGCAGCGAAGTGCGCACATGGCTTGCATCCATTGCTGAACCGGCGCAAGAAGAAGTTTTTGTGTGGGGTGAAGGTGACCCACGCCTGCAAATTTTCTTAGCATTGAGCCACGACGAAGAAGTCGCATTCCTTACGCGAGTAAGGGAATACCGACGCCAACGATTCGAAGCGGGATACGGAGCCATTTCACTCCCCGCTGAGTTCGGTGGCGCGGGTCTGCCCAGTGTGTACTCCGTTGCCTTTGCCCAAGAAGAACGCAAATTTGCCGTTCCCCCCTCCTCGGAAATCATCTCGGTGACCACGGGTCTTGTCGGATCGGCCGTTAGCATCTTCGGTACACCCGAACAACGCGAGCAATTCGCAAAAGCATTCCTGAGCACTGAATTGCTGTGCTGCCAACTGTTCAGCGAGCCCGGTGCGGGATCCGATCTTGCGGGCCTGTCAACCAAAGCGGTTCGTGACGGGGATGACTGGTTGATCACCGGTCAAAAGATTTGGAGTTCTAACGCACAATTTTCCGAGTACGGTTTCATTCTGGCCCGCACCAATCCTGATGCGGTGAAACAGGGTGGCATCACCGCATTTTTAGTGCCCATGAATGCCCCGGGCGTTGAGATTCGACCCATTCGTCAAATGAGTGGCCCGGCTTCTTTCAACGAAGTGTGGTTTGACGCAACCCGGATCCCAGACTCTATGCGTATCGGTGATGTCGATGCGGGCTGGAAGGTCGCGCAGACCACCCTTGGCTTTGAACGGACATCATCGGGATCGGGGCATCGACGAAAAGGCGGTACCGCATCCGATCTTGTTGCACTCGCCCAGCATTTGGGGTTGAGTTCGGACCCGGTGACTCGTCAGGAACTGGCCGACATCACGATCCGAACCCGGTTACATGCAGCGATGGTGACCAAAGTTGCTCGAGCTACTGCAACCGGTGGGGATCCCGGTCCAGCTGGATCTCTAGGAAAACTTCTGGCATCGGACAATCTCGTGCGCATCGGTAACACGGCTGCGAACATGCTCGGATCCGCGTTGGTCGCGGACACTGGAGAGTGGGGGGAGTTTGCCTGGGGTGAGCATGTTCTTGGTGCTCCTGGTTACCGACTGGCAGGTGGCACCGACGAGGTGCAACGCAATATTGTCGCCGAAAGAGTGCTCGGGCTCCCTGCTGAGCACCGAACCGACAAGGCACCGTTTTCGCAACTTGCAAAATCCTGATCGAGCTTTTACCAGTTCAGCACTTTGGCGAGGCGCTCGCGCTGAAATGAACCATCGCCGAGAAACGCAGCGTCGTAGCGCGCCCTTCTGAAATACAGGTGCGTGGTGTGTTCCCACGTGAAACCGATACCACCGTGCAATTGAATTGCTTCGGCGGTCATCGCAATGTAAGAATCAGACCCCCAGGACTTATTCATCGCTGCATCCGCGGCAAGATCCTGCGTGCCACCCGATGTCACCTTTTCCAGCCCAGATCGCAGCATTTCAACGAGCATCAGGGCATCGGTCATCCGGTGTTTGATGGCTTGGAAGCTACCGATCTCCCGATTAAATTGGCGGCGCACCTTTATATAGTCAAGTGTCATATCAAAACAGGCCTGCGATCCGCCAAGTTGATCAGCGGCAACAGCCATCAGTGTTATGTCAACGGCGTGTGAGATTACACTCTCGCCATTTCCACCGGTCGTCAGTCGCACTGCTGGGGAACTATCGAAAGTGACGGTTGCCGATGGCCGCGAGAAATCTAGTGATGGCAACGCGCTGACGTTCGCATCGGAAGCCTCAACAACAAATACATCAATGCCTGAATCTGTGCGGGCTGCAACCACAAAGAATGTTGCACTGGCACCAAATGGCGCGAATCGGACCGTTCCCGAAACTTTTTCACCATCACTCGTACATGAAATGTCACCCGCAGACCATTGGCCGCGCGCATTGGTAAAGGCGGGAGCCGCAATCTCACCTGCCGCAATTCGCTCAAGATATGGAGTTGAACTTTCATCACTTGCAGCCAAGACTTGGCCGCACAGAACAGTGCTGGTAATAAAGGGAACGGGCGCCAACGTGGCACCTAGTTCTTCTGCCACCGCAAGAATTTCGGCAAGGCCGCCCAAGCCGCCGGCAGACTCAGGTAGCCCGACCGCAGAGAGCCCGATGTCCTGCGCGAGCAGTGACCACAACGCAAGGTCTAGACCAGTCTCTGATTTTTCGAGTTCAAGCACCGCGGTTGGATACCCCGACTCCGTTGCAGCCGAGCGCACGGTGGTGCGCAAATCGACAATCTCTTCCGGGTCAAGAGCTGCCAGGGGTAGTTCGAAGGACATTGCACTTTCGAAGGACATTGCACTCCAGAGGTGGGCCGGGATGTAGATGGATGAGCCACAACAATAGCAAGTGATGAAGGGACCGCCTGTCGTGCTCAATGTGATCAAGTTGAAACCGAGTCGCTGAGACAGATTATTGGACGTGCATGTAGTTTTGGGCTTTCAGTCGTTTATATCTTTGAAAGAGAGTCACATGCGTCGGTCAATGCTTTCGGTTGTCGTTGCCTTATCCGCCACTTTGGTTCTAGCTTCCTGCGCCATGCCAGCTGATGACCCCAACTTCGTTGAGGGTGAAGCGGTGGTCGGTGAGGAAACCGCTGCGGATCCCGCGGTTGATCCCGAACTCCTCGCTTCGGCATTTCTTGCACCGACCTCCATTGGCGTGGATGTCCCACTGACGGCCCCACCGGCTGCTGGTTCACTCATTGTCAGCCTCTCCGACGGCTCCGAATTTGATACCTTGCTGAACACCTCGATGGCCGAGGCTGCCGCGGCAATCGGCTGGGAATTCGCCGAGGTTCTCGGAGCAGAAACTGTGGAATCGGCGCCGGCAGCATTCGACGAAGCCCTGGCTCTCAATCCGGCGGGCATTCGGATCTCGGGTAGATACGTTGACGTTTTAGCCACCCAACTCGCTGCCGCTGAGGCCGCAGGAGTGGCCGTGATTTGTACCGGATGCTCGGGCGAGCCAACGGGTGCCATCAAAAACACAAGCATTGATGGCGACGCACAAAATGTCCTGTGGGGTCAAATACTTGCGAGTTACGTGGTCGCCAATCAGGCGGCAGAAGAAGTTGCCGGCATAGAGGTTTTCACACTTCCCGTGCCAGCACTGGTCACTTTCAATGCCGAATTCGTTAACACTCTGGCTGGCCTGTGTCGAGATTGTTCCGCGATTGAATCTGAGGTTGATACGACCGATCTGAGCATGGTGCCCACGTTTATCGCGGACACCATGAGCACGAGCCTGGGCCGTTGGGCACTCCTTGACTCAGGGGAGCTTTCCGCCGATGTCCCCGCGGCTTTGGCCGATGCACTCGTGTTGGAACCAACGGTTCTCATCGGCCGTGGTGCCAATGCTCGAGACATCACATCCTTGGTCGACCTCGCTGCATCGGGTGCGGTCCCACCGGCAAGTGGATCAACGGATGCAACCCCAGAAGCGGCTGCTGCCTTGCAGGCGTGGACGGCTCTGCCCGTACCAGTGATGGCGTGGCGGGTTATTGACCAGTTCGCGCGGGTGCTCGCGGGTGATGCACCAGCTGATGGACTCCTGCCGAGTCAACTCCTTAATGTCACCAATATTGCTGATGCAGTACTCGACGAGAACGGCAATTACCTGGGAATTGCCAACTACCGCGAACTGTTCACCGCGTTATGGGGTGTCAAGTAATTCCTTTACCAAAAATTTGGTTTCGGAGTCAAGATCGGGTTTCTACGGTCTTTGTTGGGGTGAAATGTCCGTTTTTTACTAGGAAATCCTCGCAATTATAACGAAATGAATAATGGACTACCAATAAATGAATTTTGTGGGTATTCTTCCGGACGAATGTTGTTCAACCCCCACTAATGGAAGAGAGCGTCAATGCGCAAGCTAACCACAGCGGTTGCTTTTATAGGATCCGCTGCCCTCTTGGTTTCGGGTATTGCACCCGCAGCCTTTGCTGCAAATCCACAGGACAAGGGTGTCACCCTTTCCGCCGCGATTGTAGCTAAGTACAACAAGACCCCAACAAGCATTGGGATCACCACACCTTTGAAGTCTGTTCCACCAAAGGGTCAGTTTGTCGTAGCCCTCTCAAACGGTGGCGATGAAAACAAGGTGCTCGATGAAGCCATTGGTGCAGCTGCCAAGACACTCGGCTGGAAGTACAAAGAACTCGTTGGCGCAGTCAGCCCTGAAACCCAGCGTTCACTTTTCAGCCAGGCGCTGTCACTCAACCCGAACTACATCCACATCTCCGGTATTGAGCCATCAACTTTGTCAGATCTTCTGACCAAGGCTGAGAAGCAGGGTGTTGTCGTTATCTGCTCTGCATGCATGAGCAAGCCAACATCAGCACTGGAGGACACCCACATTGCCGGTCCAAAGACAATTGACCTTTGGGGCCAGATGATCGCTGCCTACTCCGTTGCAGCAACAAAGGGCAACGTGAAGGCTCAGGGAATCACGGTTCCTTTGTACCCAATCCTTCGTCGCTTCGACGTTTCTTACGCTAAGAACCTGAAGAAGCTGTGCCCAACCAAGTGCACATACGAAGAAAATGATCAGCAGTTGACCGACATCTTCGCGGGTAAGGTTCCCCAAGCAGCCGTCAACATTGTTGCATCAAACCCAGGTACCAACTGGCTCGTCTCCGACCTCGGTGGCTGGGTCACCGGTGTCTCTGCTGCTCTGAACAACCCTGCAATCGCAATCGGTGGCTTGACCGCTGGTAAGGCAAATATCCAGGGACTCAAGGACGGCACCGAATCAGCATGGACCGGCTACTCACTCCCCATCGTTGGTTGGAGTGTCGTGGACAGCATGGCCCGTAACTCGATCGGTATGCCATACGTCACAAACGAATTGCCAACACAGATCCTGACCAAGCAAAATGCTAAGTCGTTGGTCCTCACTCCAGAGGGTGACTACTTGGGCGTCAAGGACTATGTAAATCAGTTCAAGAAGATTTGGGGCGTAAAGTAAGTCTCAAGCACTCGCTGTAAAGGAAAGGGTCCGGCCAATTTGGTCGGGCCCTTTCCTTGTTGGGTAAGCATCTTTATTTGACGTCCTATAACATCGGGGACATAATTCTGATACCCGTAAACAAGGAGTCCATCAGCCATGACCGAACTCGCATCTCCCCAGCGTGAATCAACTGAGCCACCAAGCCCGCGATCCCCGGGGACCAGTGTTCAGTCATATCTCGATGAAGACTCACGTCCAGTCCCGGCGGCACTTAGATACGACATTAATGAGGATCTCGGGACTGCCCCCATGGATATTGATCGGTATATTTCTCGCGAATTCCATGATCGTGAAGTCGACAAAGTGTGGCGTAAGGTATGGCAATTTGTGTGCCGCGAGGATCACATCCCCAATGCTGGCGATCACATCACCTACGACATCGTTGACGACAAACTCATCATTATGCGCCAACCCGACGGCAGCATTAAGGCGCTCTACAACGTATGCCTGCATCGTGGTCGGGCACTGCGCCAAGAAGGTGGGCGGGTAAGTGAACTGCGCTGCCCATTCCACGGCTTCAGTTGGAATATTGATGGCACCCTCAAGAATCTCCCGTGCGCTTGGGACTTCCCAGAAATAGATCCCACGAACCTCCCGTTGCCCGAAGCCAAGGTTGCCGTGTGGAACGGTTTTGTTTTCATCAACCAAGATCCTGATGCTGAACCACTTGAGAGTTTCATGGGTTCCATGCTCAACGACTGGGATCGTTGGAATTACGAAGACCGGGTCGTGTATTCGCACTTCGGTGGCGTCATCGATTGCAACTGGAAAGTCGCGGGCGAAGCATTCATTGAAGGCTTCCACTCGTTGGCCACGCACCCACAAATGATGGAATGGCTCGGCGATGAAAACACCCAGTACGACGTGATCAAAGGCGAGAACTGGAGTCGCCAGATTGTGCCGCAGGGGGTGCCCAGCCCAACGATCGCAAACCACATCAGTGAACAAGAAGTACTGGACTCCTACTATGAAACGCGCGCTTTTTACACGCAGGGTAAAGGTCGCGACTTGGCTGTGGGAGATGAAGGCACGCCACGTGTTCCTTTGGACTCAACCGCCCGTCGCGAACTTGCCGCCGCAATGCGCACCTCCCTTGCAGCACAGTTCGGCAGCGAACAGGATCATTGGACAGATTCAGAACTCTTAGATGGAATTCAGTACTTCGTATTCCCCAACTTCTATGTTTTCGCCGGACCCCGGACCAACGCCGTGTACCGTTTCCGCCCGCACGGCAACGACCCGGACAAGTGCCTTGCGGAAGTATTTTTACTGGCACAAAAGCCGGCTGACGGTTCACACCCCAAGCCCGCAGAGCCACGTTGGCTAAAGCCGGGGGAGACTTTCTCTGACATCACGGAAATCGGATTACTCGGACCGGTCTTTGACCAAGATATGGCCAACATGCCATTCATCCAAGAAGGTTTGAAGTCAATGCGCGGACCAGGCGTGCGGCTTACGCGGTACCAAGAGAATCGGATTCGGCACTATCACCAAATTTTAGACGAGTGGATGGCCCGATAACTCGATCAATCTTGGTCAATCCTGGTCGTAGCGCAGTACGTAGCTCACCCGGTCCATGCGCGCCCGGCGCGATACCCGAAGCATCGGCTCACCGTTTTCTCCCGCGGTGAGACCGTCGCGCACGAGCACGGGCGAGCTGGCTCGAATGCCGAGGATCTCTGCGTCAACAAGGGTTGCGGCGTCCGCGGAGATTGCCCGCCAGACCGGACGTGGTTCACCCAGTGCTGCATTGAGTTGGCCGTACAGGCCGGTGACCTGGTCCCAGTTTCCAGCGGGATCTGTGAGCAGTTCTCGAGGGAACCACGAACTCGACCACATCCAGGTAGCGCCATTAACCACCAACGCATTGTCTACCCGCCACAGCGGACCCAAAGGCAGTTCGAGGGTCGTATTCAGATGCGAGCTTTTCAATTTAACGGCCCGCAGAAGGATGTCTTCATAGGTGAGACCCTGTTCGGCGATCTGGCTGGTAAGCCGGGAAACAAGTGAGTCCGTGGAGAGTTGCTGGGATAGCGGAAGCCGGATAATCCTGGCGCTCACAAATGTGCCGGAACCCTGTCGAGACTCCACCGCGCCGGCTCGGGCAAGTTCCTCAATTGCTCGCCGGACGGTAAGCCGGTTGACACCGAATTCCTCGGCCAGCCGTGCCTCACTGGGAAGTTTGTCGCCGGGGGAGAGTGTGCCATCGGTGAGTGTTTGCGCAATTGACTGGCGCACGCGCTCATACAGTGGAACTTCACCCATGGCGAGACGCTATCGGGGCGAATAGCGCAGTGGGTGCGCAGGGACACTTCGGGTCAATGGCGGCCATTAATTCCTGCAAGTTGCCTGCAGTACGCTCACGCAGGTGATGCACACATTAGAACAGCGGATTTCGCGGTTGGAAGATCGATTCGCCATCAATGACCTGGTTGTTTCTTATGCAACTTTGCTCGACGACGCTCAGTGGGATGCTCTTGGTGAGCTCTTTACTCTTGACGCAGTATTTGGTTCTGCAAACAGCACGACTTCCGGCCGCGCCGCCATCATCGAAAATTTTAAAATCAAACATGCACCTTTCACGGCCACCTGGCATGACCCGCACGGGATAGTGGTTGACCTCGTTGACGAGAATCACGCAACCGGAACTGTTATCGCTTATGCGGAGTTGGGTAGCTCGGACCTGACCCTGTCCACATCAATTCGTTATCAAGATGTCTACCGTCGTGATGAAGGTAGATGGAGATTCGCCAAGCGTCACGTACTCAGCTTGTATTCGATGCCGCTTTCGGATCTGGCTGCGGGCGGTCTCGGTGATCAAGAGCGCAAGCGCTGGCCGGGGCGCGCAGCTGGAGTGGCTGAGTTACCGGACTATGAGCGGGCTTTCCCGGGGTTCCCCGGATGATCGACAAAACAATTGACCGAAGTGTGGAACTTGGTGGCGTCTATAACGTCCGCGATCTAGGCGGCATGGTGACGCAAGATGGCCGCGTGGTGCGTACCGGAATGCTTTATCGCGCATCCAGTTTACATCGACTCACCGATGAACAGGCGTGGAATGAATTCGGCGCTACGACGGTTTTTGATCTGCGCTATCGAAGTGAGCTTGACGCTTTCCCCCTCCCAGCTTTTATTGATGGCCCTATCCATGCACCGATTCTTCCGCAACAGTGGCAACGAGCCCCAGGCGAAATTAATGCCGATCCGGCGGAACACCTTGCCGACATTTATAACGTGATGCTCGAGCTGGGTGCAACCACGATGCGAGACATTGTTGAGCATTTGGCACAGGGGGAGGCATTCCCGGCAATCTTTTTCTGCATGGCTGGCAAGGACCGTACCGGCTTTGTCGCTGCCGTCTTGTTATCGCTGCTGGGCGTAAGTGACGACGACATCGCCGATGATTTTGCGTTAAGCGGTGACGAAGTTGTTGCCCTTGTCCGCTGGTTGAGAACCCGTGAAGATTTTGAGAACCATCCCATGATGAACCAGACTGATGATCTCCTGCGCTCACCTCGAGGCGCCATGGAACTCTTCTTGTCCCGCACTCTCGTTGAGCATGGTGGACTACATGAGTGGGTTCTTACTCTCGACGTACACAATGAGAGCATTGAATCTTTGAGAGCCCAACTCCTCGAATAACCTATGCTGGAAAATTGAAAAACCTAGACCCCGAAACGCAAGCCAATGGAGGAACCGTGATCGAGCGCAACACGCTATACATCGATGGAGAGTGGGTGGCGCCCTTAGGAGGCGAAGCCATCACGGTGATTGAAGCTGCCACCGGTGAAGTTATCGGGACGGTCCCTTCGGGTAATGCTGATGACGCTGAGCGCGCCATCGCGGCTGCCCGACGCGCATTTGACGGCTGGTCGCAGGTCCCGATCGCTGAGCGCGCCGATGTTGTTTCAGCAATAGCCGCGGGACTACGCGAGCGAGAAGATGAACTAGCCCGAATCATGTCCCAGGAAGTGGGAACGCCCCTGGCCATTTCGGTCCGGGTGCAAGTGGGTCTTGCAGCATCGGTGTTTGAAACGATTGCGCAGGCAGCTCGCGAGTTACCCGCCGAAGAGCGGATCGGCAATTCGATTGTTATCCGGGTTCCCGTAGGCGTTGTCGGAGCAATTACTCCTTGGAATTATCCGCTGTATCAACTCGCCGCAAAGGTCGGCCCGGCACTTGCTGCTGGTTGCACCGTGGTGGTGAAACCAAGCTCGGTGGCGCCACTTTCCAACTTCATCCTCGCTGAAATCATTGACGGTCTCGGCCTGCCCAAGGGTGTCTTCAACCTCGTTTCTGGTCCAGGCGCACTCATCGGTGAAATTCTTTCCTCCCACCCCGAGGTCGACATGGTGAGCATCACTGGTTCTACCGGTGCTGGTGTTCGCGTTTCGCAGGCTGCAGCCCCCACCGTTAAAAAAGTTGCGCTGGAACTTGGCGGTAAATCTGCGTTCCTTTTGGTTGAAGGCGCCGATCTTGATGTCGCTATCGCGAATGCGGTTCGCGGTTGTTTCGTCAATAACGGGCAGACCTGTTCGGCCACTACTCGTCTGATTGTTCCCAATGAAATAATCGATGAAGTTGAGGAGCGCGTTGCGGCGCTCGTAAATGCATTTACTGTTGGTAATCCGCTGGACGCCGCGGTTGACTTGGGGCCGGTTGCATCGGCGGGCCAGCACAAGGTCGTTGCAGATTACATTGAGATCGGCATGACGGAGGGCAAGTTAATTGCTGGCGGTCCTGGCCACCCCGATGGTCTTGATAAGGGTTATTTCATTAAGCCAACGGTTTTCAGTCGCCTCAGTCCGAAGGCGCGCATTGCCCAAGAAGAAATCTTTGGACCGGTACTAGCGATTATTGGCTACGACGGTCTTGAGCAAGGAATCGAATTCGCCAATGACAGTGAATTCGGGCTTTCTGGTGCCGTGTTTGCTGCTGATATTCCGACCGCGGTGAGTGTTGCTAAGCGGTTGCGTACGGGCCAAGTCGCTGTCAACGGTGGTCGGTTCAACGCCAATGCACCTTTCGGTGGATTCAAAACCTCGGGCATCGGTCGCGAACTTGGTCACCATGGATTGATGGAGTATTTCGAAATGCTCAGTCTGCAATTTCCATCATCTGATGACTTCCCAACATCTGGTGACTTCGGTTCAACTGTTTGATGAGTGCCCTCGTTGATGAGTGAATCATGTGAAGTACTTCTTGTTCGCCATGCACTCCCGGAGCCAGACGGCACAAAGGATCCTGGACTGGGTGAAGCTGGTCGTGAACAGGCGGAGCTTGTTGGCGCCTATCTTGCGGACAAAGGAATTACCGCGATCTATTCAAGCCAGCTCAAGCGCGCCATTGAAACGGCCGGCCCACTTGCGCGGATTCTCGGTCATGATGTCGTCATTGATGAGCGACTTCAAGAATGGAAATCCAGCGCAACCCACTACGCGGGGATAGAGAATCTTCCCGACCCCGAACGCGTGCGTTCATTTCGTGAAGGGCGCTTCGAGGAAGGTTTTATGCCGGAGCACAACCATGAAGAACTTCAGGCAAACATGTTGGAAGTTGTTCGCGATATAGGTCTGGCGCATCAAGGTGAGCGCATTGTGGCTGTTAGTCATGGAGGCGCCTCAAATAGTTTTCTGGCAGGAGTGCTTGAAAGCCCTCGCCGCTTCTTTTTCAATCCGGGGTATACCTCCATTTCACGGGTTCAGGTGTGGCCCGACGGCCGTTTTGTGCTGGTGAGCATCAATGAAACATCGCACTTGGATCAGCCCTAGTATTTGTCTAGACAAGTTGATACACTCGCCTCAGTCGCTGCTAAGGAGCCCCCATGACCCAGATTATTGAGACCGAAGTTGTTGAGACGCAGGTTGTAGAGACGCAAGGCTCCACTCCCGCTTATCTCCCCAGCAAGATCCTTGATGGGGCAGCGCGCGAGGATGCGTTGGCCATGATGGCTCGACTGATTGCCCACACAAAGAACAAGACAACCGATCAAGCCGAAGCCACTTTCCAAGAGCCCGTTGAGAATTACCTGGATGAAGAACTCTTCGCAAGTGAGATCGAGTTGATTTTCAAGCGGATCCCGCTTCCGCTGGCACTCTCATGTGAATTGCCAGAAAAGAATGATCACAAAGCTATCGAGGTCGTGGGTGTTCCTGTTGTTATTACCCGGGATTCACAGGGTCAAGTCCATGCAATGCTCAACGTATGTCGCCACCGCGGCGCATTGATTTGTTCGGCTGGTCTAGGAACCTCGCGAGCGCTTACCTGTCCTTATCACAACTGGAGTTATGGCATGGACGGTCAACTTAAAGGGCTTTACGGGGAGAGTACTTTCGGTGACTTTGACAAGTCCGAGCGCAACATGATCAAACTTCCCTGTGTTGAAAAACACGGTGTAATTTTTGTGTGCCTGACCCCCGAACTCGAAATTGATATCGACTCTTGGCTCGGCGACTTCGCTCCTATTTTGGAGAGCCTCAAACTTGCCGATTGTCATCTGTTTTCTACCCGCATGATGCCCGGTCCCAACTGGAAAGTTGCGATCGAAGGCTATCTAGAGGGTTATCATTTCGCTGCGCTTCACAAAGACACGGTCTTCAAAACAAATCTCAGCAACACCGCAACCTTTGATGGCCACGGTGCGCACGAGCGCGTTGCCTTTGCGTTGCGCGAAATTGAGAATCACCTTGATGACCCCGAAGACACGTGGGATCCCACTGCAAATGTGGGAACCATCAACTGGCTGTTCCCAGGTTTCTCAATCGCTGGCGGATGGCGTCAGCGGATGGCTGTTGCTTTCCCATTGCCAACAACCAAGGTGACCGAGTCAATCACCGAGCAGCGTATTTTGGTTCGGACACCCATCACAAATGATGAACGCGAGCAGCATGAACTTGCAGTCATGCGCGACTGGTTCTACGACGTCACCTACGACGAGGACTACATCACCGGCTTTGGGGTTCAAAAAGGAGTCGCCGTAACCGGCGGTAAAACCCAGATCTTTGGCCGTAATGAACCGGGCGTGCAATACGTTCACCGGACCATCAACCGACTCATGCATGAAGGTGCCGAGGCGGTTCACGGTGGCGACCTGAGTAAGGCTGTTCTTCCCCGCGTTATCACCAATTAGTCAGATATCGGTTACATCTCGACTTCCCCAGTTGCGTTGACAGGCACTTGTAAGTGGTGTGAGATAGACCCCGATAACTGGGGAATAAAACAGTGACAGCCGTCCGGCTGTCCGCGAGAAGCAGGAGAAATTCATGGGTGGCAGTCTCGAAGGCCGCGTAGCGGTAATCACCGCCGGAAGCACCGGCATTGGATTTGGAATCGCCGAAGCATTTATCGCTGAAGGTGCATCCGTTGTTTTAGGTAATCGCTCCGAAGAAAAGGGCGCCTACGCGTTGGAGCGCTTGAAGGCTGGTGATCGCGCGCTCTTCAAAAAATGTGATGCACTCGTGCGTACCGAAGTCGACGCACTCGTGGACTATGCGGTCGAGAAGTTCGGAAAGCTTGACATCATGGTCAACTGCGCCGGTGGCTCCGATGGTTGGGCGCTTATTGGGGATCTCAGCGACGAAGCATGGCTCAAGGGTCTTGAGTGGAATGCCAGCACTGCATTTTGGGGCACTCGTCGCGCACTGAAGTACATGTTGCCTGCCGGTTACGGCCGGATCATCAACATCGCTTCAATCGAAGGCAAGGTCGCTTCAAAGGTTGCCGTGAGTCACTACATCGCCGGCAAGCACGCCATGATCGGCCTCTCAAAGGCGACCGCGGTGGAGTACGGCACAAGTGGTGTCACGTGCAACGCAATCTGTCCTGGCCCAATTGAGACGGAACTGATGAAAGATGCAGGTGCACAGGTTGCCGAAGCATCGGGCATCACTTACGAAGCATTCCTTGAGGACTTCGCTAATGATTGCCTCACCAAGGAATTGCAAACGGTTGAGCAGGTTGCCGGCATGGCGGTTCTTCTCGCTGGTCCATTGGGTAACGGCATGACCGGCGCCACCTACAACGTTGACGGTGGTTCGGCCGCGTTCTAGTAATTAACTAACAACATCGCCTGCACTCCTTTGCGAGTGCAGGCGATGTTGTGTTTCTTGGCACAAATATCGGCAACATCAGTGCGGTGGTAATTGTTGCGTGGTTCGTGGGCTCCGATACCCTGAAGGCATGTCTTATGTTTACGAGGAGTACCGAGATCTGGTTGTCATCGAGCGGGTTGAAGAAGCCGATGGCGTTGTTTCCATCCGGGTAGGCGCTCCTAGCGGTGAGAAGCTTCCCAGTTGGGAACCCGGTGCCCATATCGATGTACAACTCGGTAACGGGATTGAACGTCAGTATTCATTGTGTAGTCATTTTGGCGCCGACACGTGGCGGATTGCTGTACTGCGTGAGCCTGATGGTCGCGGTGGATCTTCATTTGTCCATGACAACATCAATGTTGGAGACCACGTTCGCACACGTGGACCGCGAAACCATTTCCCATTGGTTGATGCGCCTTCCTATCTTTTCATTGCAGGTGGTGTTGGAGTAACACCAATGGTCCCGATGCTCGGCCAAGTTATCTTCGACAAAGACGCGCCGTGGACGTTTTATTACGGTGGCCGCACCCGAAATTCAATGGCTTTTCGGGATCGCCTTGAAGCGCTCGGTGTTGTTATATGGCCGCAAGACGAAAAGGGACTGCTGCCACTCGATGACATTTTAAGCAAAGCGGCACCAGATACCGCGGTGTACTGCTGTGGCCCCGAGCCACTCATTTCAGCTGTTGAACAAGCCTGCGAACGACTTGGCCGGCCAACTCCATACGTTGAACGCTTTGCCGCTAAACCGATCGACACCACGGGTGATTCGGGTGACCATGAATTCACCGTCGTGTTGAACAGTTCTGGAGCGGAGTTTGTGATTCCTCGCGACCGGAGCATTGTCGAGGTACTCATTGATAATGGAGTTCCCGTGATGACCTCGTGCACCGAGGGTGTTTGCGGAACGTGCGAGACCAAGGTGATCTCGGGAGATATTGCCCACCGGGACTCGATCCTCTCGGAAGAGGATCGTGAGGAAGGCGTCTACATGATGCCCTGTGTCTCACGCTGCAAGGGTGACCGACTGGTCCTCGATATTTAGCTCGAATTCCTAGAAGTTGATTCCCTTAAACACTTGTGGAAGTTGTCTAGACAAGTGTAGGGTTAGGGCTTCGCTCGCTGTGAAAGGAACGGCTCATGACCATATTCACCCCACCCACCCGCGGTGATGCCCCAATTCGATTTGCACCGGAGATCCCCAATACTCCAGGAAAGTCCGAGACTATTCCCGCCGATTGGTACACCGATCCGTATCGCTTCGAACTCGAGCGCAAATACGTTCTGAACAACAGCTGGCAAATTCTCTGTAGGTCCGAAGAACTCGTGAACACCGGCGACCATGTCGTCTGGGAGGGACAGGGTGAGACGGTTGTTATCACCCGTAAAAATGACGGCTCGGTAACTGGTTTTCATAATGTGTGTCAGCATCGAGGTGCTCGCATCGTGCGCGAATCGGGCGAGTGTGCACGTCGATTCAAGTGTGCATGGCATGGCTGGGCTTATGACTTTGACGGCAAGGTAATCGGTGTCCCCGACAGTGAAGATTTTGACCCCGAAGAACTTCGCGACTTGGCAGCTCCCAAGATCGAAGTTGCCGAATGGGCCGGTTGGGTGTGGGGTGTGCTCGCTGGCCCCGGAGTTGCACCGCCACTGATGGAGTACCTCGGCGAAGACATCATCGCGGACCTTGGTGCGTACCACATGGAAGACATGTACCTTAATGAGAAAATGACATGGGACGTTGATGTCAACTGGAAAGTAGTCGTCGACGCATTCAACGAGTTTTATCACGCGCAAGCACTGCACCATATTCCACCGCAAGATGTAAAAGATGGTCGTGAGATGCGCATTTTTGAGTTCGAACGACATTCCATGATGGTTGTGCCATTGAAGGGAACGCTGTCAAAATTGCAAGAGACGCAGGATCACCAATCGGTGGCAATCTGCCATTACACGATCTTCCCGACATCGGTGTTCAACAACAACCCCGAGCATCTGCAACTTTTCCGCGCAGTTCCCATTACCCATGACAAGACTCGTTTTGAAACCTGGGACCTCTGGTACAAGACTGATGATCAGGATTACCTTGATCGCACGCAGCGACACTGGGACCACCTGAAAATCGTTGTTGGCGAGGATGTTTGGACGTGGGAAGACATTGCTGCGACTTCGCGTTCATCTTTTTATAAGAGAAACCTCTTCAACGACCGCGAATGCAAAATCCCAGCCTTTCACCACCAAATTCAAAGACTGATCGACGAGGGTATTGCTCGTGACCTCGCCGGTAATTAGTTCACGGATTAGCGCCCCGGTCGTTGCCGACTTCACTTTCTCGTTCAACTGTATTGCCGAAGTACCGATGGAAACGCGTTTCGAGGCAGCCCGCGATGCTGGTTTCGTCGATGTTGGACTCAGCGTTCGTTGGATGAAACAGTGGCTGCAAACCTATGACCTCGCTGAACTGGATCACAAACTCGATCAGTTCGGTGTGCGTGTTGCCGAACTCGAGGCCATTCGCGTTATGGGCGAGGAAACTGACCCGCTCGAAGACCTTGCAGCCTTACTGGCCGAGCACTTGCGACCAGATCGATTGCAGGCCGTTGGGCCCTACAGCGAAACGGAGACGCAGGCTGCCCTTCGAGCTGGTCGGGTGGCTGACCGATTCGCGCAATGGAATGTTGATGTAGTTCTGGAACCATTGCCATTCACAAATATGAAGACCCCCGCAGACGCTGCATCGATAATCCGTTTAGCAGATCGACCTAATCTCTCGATGTGCCTAGATATCTGGCACCTGTATCGCAATGATTTACCGTTATCCCATCTTGATGACCTATGGCCATATATTTCAACACTTCAGATCAACGATGGAACACTTGTATGCGAATACCCTGAAGATCTTCGCGAGGATTGTCTGCGCAATCGAAGAATCCCAGGATTGGGGGAGTTTGACCTAGTCGGACTTTTCCGAGAACGAAATGCGCACCGTGCAGATTCCACTTTCTCCATTGAGGTTATTTCAACCGAACTAAAGGCGCAGGATCCATTCCTCACCGCCCGCCAAATCGCCGAGGGCTTGGACTCGGTCCTTACCGCCGTTCGCCCAGACTAAAACTCGACTCAACCACTGAAAGAAGGAAATATGAGCAGCGCCCGCCTGGATGGATTACGAATCCCCGATCGCTTTGATATCGAACAATTGATGTTCCGATACGCCAAAGCAGCTGATATGGCTGACATTGAAACACAATTAACCGTGTTCCATCCTGATTGCCGGGTGAACTTCAGTGGGGGTGTTTGGCTTGAAGGTCATGACGCATTGCGTGCGGCCTGGGAGAGCGCGTATCGGCGATATGTGCAGACATCCCATGTGGTGACCAACATCTCCATCACTTTCACAAGTACCGACAGTGCAAACACGGAGAGTGTGGTCACGGCGTGGCATCGCGATCCCCAAGGTAAGGAATGGACGCTGCATGGGCGATATGTGGACACTTGGTACAAAAGTCCTGAGGGTTGGAAGATGAAAACCCGAGAGATCATTGCGGCTGGCGCAGTGGGTCGAGACGAGTCAACGTTGACCATGCTCCAACGTCTCACCCTCAGTGATGGCCATTGATGAATCGACTTGCTGGCAAAGCAGCTGTTGTCACGGGCGGAGCACGTGGAATTGGTGAAGGAATCGTTCGACGATTTGTTGCCGAAGGCGCTCAATGCGTCATCGCTGACATTGATGTCGTGGCGGGAGAAAAACTAGTCGCTGAACTGGGCGACTCCGTCCTCTTCATTCGAACAGATGTGACACGTGAAAGTGACATCGTCTCTGCGATTAGCGCCTGCATCACGAACTTTGGTTCACTTGACGTAATGATCAACAACGCCGGTGTCGTTGGTGTCACCGGTTCAATTGAGTCAACCGACTTGGCTGACTGGGAGCGCACAATCGCGATTCTGCAGACCGGGGTTTTCCTAGGAACCAAACATGCATTCCCCATAATGCGGAAGCAGCGGTCGGGATCAATCATTAATATTTCGAGCACTGCCGGCGTCCAGGGAGGTCTCGGCGCACACGCGTACACCACCGCAAAGCACGGGGTAATCGGACTCACGAAGTCGGTCGCGGTAGAAGCCGCCCCGCACCGGGTCCGGGTGAACGCCCTGTGTCCGGGTGCCACGCTGTCATCCCTGACCGCTGGCGTTGTGACCGGCGACCCTGACAATCTCGAAGGAGCCTATGAACGGCTGTCCTCAAAATATGTTGGCGGTCGGGCACCAAAACCCGAAGATATGGCTAATGCCGCACTTTTCATGGCTAGTGACGAGTCTGAGTTCATGAACGGTGCCGTGCTCGTCGTCGATGCGGGTAAAGAAACCCTTTCGGACCGAGCTCAGAAGTTTTACCCGATCGAAGCCTAAATCCCAGCGGGATAATTAGTTCATGCTTCGTGCGGGCGGTAACTGAGGTCGCTTCTATCCCTGGTACCGCGCACGGTCTGTGGACGCGAAGTGAAGTAGTTCTCGGCGGTGGGTTCCGTGCGGGTCCAGTCCACTACCTCGGTGCGGTGGGTGATGAACCAGGAACCATCTAGGCGCGCGTACCGATCGATATAACGTCCGCAGATAAATCGGTCAAAGTTCTCCGTGGCATGTTGGTGAAAAGCTTGAAAGTACACCTCACCGGTGGCTGCGTCCCCATCAATTGACAGGTGGATCTGTCCCAGAAAATGCTGGGTTGTGCGGTAAGCACCCAAGGCATTCATGGCCATTGCCACCATCTCATCGGGGGCTCCAGTGAAAGCGCCGTAGTGGGTGGTGGCGCTATCGGCAAAAACTGCGCGTAGAAGTTTCGAATCAAGTCGATCCAGTCCGCGCATGTAAGTGGCCGATAAAGCCCGAAGATTGCTTTCATCGATCAGTCGCGCGACCTCTTGCTCGCTCATGGCGCCAGGACGCATTCCAGGTGACCGAATCCACGATCGGTGGGGTCGTCAAGGTTGACGCAGGTCGCAAATTGTTCAGCCCACGCATCGGGCCGTTGTCGGAACCAGCCGCCCGGATCGCCAACGTCGATTGGGTGCGTTACATCCCAGACTTCACCTTCGTGGACATCTTCCCCCCGGAACACGCCGCGGCCCAGTCGGTCGGTGAAACCGTCATGGTAACCACCGCCTTGCAAGTACACGGGTGAACTCACCGAAGTGAGTTCGAACCGATCAACCCTTCCATCGGGACGGGTTAGGTTCACGTGGGTTGCTTCGGCGCGCGGTAACCCCTGAACTCGCACCGCGCTCGCTTCAGCATCCACATAGGACCATTGCGGTTGACTCGGATCTAAGGGAATCACGACAGCCTCCAACGGATCAAAACTTCCATCGGCTTGCAAGTGAAACTGCCAGAACATAACGCGATCAGGCATTCGCACCATGGTCCACTGGCGCATCGCGAATCCGCGGCGAGGGTCGCGCGAATGCTCGGGAGCGATTGCACTGGATGAGGCACCACCGGTGCGGCCCATGCCCCACGAATGGTCGCGAACCCCAACCCACGTGTCGGCATTAACGTTGAAAGCGTGACCCTTTACTGAAATCGTCCCTGTGACTGAGCAGCATTGATCAAAGTTCGTGCGATCATAAACTTTGCGGCCACCGGCATAGCGAACAATTCGATCTTCAAGGTAAGGCTGGTGGAGACCCTCCCACAGAAGGTCAAATGTAATTCCATATTCGTTGTCCACGCACTCCAACTTCAAAGTTTGGAGTGGTTCAATAATGGTCAGTGATAGTGGCCCAACACTGATGTCGTCGATTCGCGGACGTAGGCGGCGTGAGACACGCATGTTGTGCTGGCGCCCGTCAAAAGTCACGCAGGCAAAGCCATCCATCACGTCGGTGTTGGGATAGAGCCGGATCGCAGCGAATAGAGTCGTACCGGTTGCTTCGTCGCCTAGAGTGAAGTAGAAGCCATCATTCCAATGGACCGAGTCACTTTGAACACTGTCAAAGGTGCCACCAATCTGATGCCGCGGGTATTCATCCATCTTCGTCAGTGGGCCGGAATTTGTCATAACGGGATGATATCGCACACCGAATGACTGTGAGACAAAATGTCCTGTAAGGTCGGGGGCATGAAAATTCTTGTCTTGGGCGGTGGCACCTTTGTCGGGCGCCGGATGGTGGATTTACTCATTCGGGAGGGGCATCAGACCACGGTCTTAAATCGTGGAAAGACATCAGGTGACCTGCCTCCCGGTGTCGAGCGGCTGGTGGGTGACCGAACGAGCACGGAATCCATGCGAGCAGCCCTAGACGGCACCCAATGGGATGCGGTGATCGATGTCTCCGGGTTCGTTATGGCCGCAGGCGGTGGCGAGTTCGAGGAACTTCTCGCCATGCTCGATGGCAGTGTCGGAGCATATGTTTTCGTTTCATCGATTATGGCCTACGAACCCACCGGCGTAATGCCGTGGACCGAAACTAAGGCGCAAACGAGTGACCCGATCACCACGTACGGTGGATTCAAAGCACATGCTGAGCGTTCCATTCTCGGGCGCTTTGCGAGCACGGGATTCCCTGGCTCAATTGCGCGACCGGCCGCGATCTACGGACCGGAAAACAACATCCACGACATGGAGACTGCAATGTTTCTTCGGCTACGCCGAGGGCTCCCCGTGCTCCTGCCCCATGAAGGCCTGGTCACAACGAGTTACGGTCACGTCGATGACCTATGCCGAAATTTGCTAGAGATGGCCGAGCTCCCTGCGGTGCGCGGAGAAATCATTAACATCACCGGTGAAGGTGCATCAGCTCGGGCATTCACCGAAACCCTCGCGCAAATCGTGGGTGTTGAACCCGACATTGTTGTTCTCCCGACCGACTTCACCCAAGAAAAACCCATTTACGGTCACCTTTTCGGGGTGAAGCACCATGGCATTCTTTCGGTCGCCAAATCCGCATCACTCGGCCTCACAACAGAGCGCGGATTCCGTGACGGATATATGCAAACCTACGACTGGTTCTGCACAACACCGTTAGTTGACGCACCGGATCAACTCTCAGATCCAGTGTGGGGAGCCGGCTACGACTTTGCACTTGAGGCAAAGATCGCGGATGCGGTGCGAGGACGCTGATGCAGGACTGGATCGACGAAGCACTCATTCGACAGGCAATCACAGATGGCGAATCAGACTCCACATTGGGCTCCGCCGCACAGTGGGCAGCGGTCGCCGAATACGTGAATAACCGAGGCCAGGATCCTTGGCCATCGCGACGATTGCGGCTTGCTTCTGAAGCAGTTTCGGTGACAGAACTTAACGAATGGCTAGCAAGTGACGTTGTTGAAGCGGCACCCTTGATGGGTGCATTTACCAGCCATGACACCAGCATCGTACATTCGGTAGTACCTGTCCCACCGGCCGAAGTTGGTGCGGTAGCTGCATGGTTTGCCCAACAAAGGGGTGCAGAAGTGAGCGTCGTGGACGCAGAAGTGATCGGTGGCGGATTCTCGCGCCACATGTGGCGGGTAAATCTGATCATCGACGGTGTCCCAAAATCCGTTATCGTGAGAATCGAACAAGGTGGGATGTTTGGCACCGACACCGTCACCGAGGTGAAAGCAATGCATGCTCTCCATGCGGTTGGCCATGCCGTTCCTGAAGTCCTTGCGGTCGAAGAAAGTGGAGTTGTTTTAGGCCAACCGTTTTTCATCATGGAGGCGGTTCCTGGTGTTGTACGACTTGATGACCAAGGTCTTGACGACATCATTGCTTCCGTTGCCGAACTACACCAGGTCACCGTTGGCGTACTCGATGCATCGAATCGAAGTGCGGAGAGCGTTGTCCACGACAACATTGAGTACTGGCGAACCATGTACCGCAAGTACGCCCCTGAGTCCCCGTTGATTGAACATGGAGCAGAGTGGCTGCATGAGCACTTGAAACCCACGGGTCCTTCAGTAATTGTGCACGGTGATGCTGGTCCCGGCAATGCATTATTTGATCCTGAGCGAGGGTTAACCACAATCGACTGGGAGTTTGCCCACGTTGGAGATGCGGCAGAAGATTGGGCTTATCTTGCACTCATTAGAGGGCGACGAATCATGGATGCAGACTCATGGAAAGCCCGCTTGGCAAAAGTTGCCGGAATTGAATACACAGCGCAACAGTGGGAGCAGTGGTTGGCGTTCAATCACTATCGAGGTGCATGTGTGAACTTGAGTGCGCGATCGGTGTTTGAGCAAGGACCGCGTCGATCAACGGATCATTTATCAATTGGGGTAGCTGTACACCTGCGATTTCTTTCGCAGCTGACGGAGATTACCTGCGCATGACCGATGCACGATTTGAGCGTACGCGAGCAATTGTGTACCAAGCTGTCAGCCAGGTCTTGGTTTCAGAAGGACTAGTTGGTTTGACTGTCGATCGGATTGCTGCCGAATCGGGTATCGCTCGAAGCACGATCTACCGCAACTGGCCCGATTTGGCCGCACTAGCCTGCGAGGCATTTGATGAGTTGATGCACCAAGAACCACTCAACCTTGGTGCAGACCCAAGCACGGGATTGCACGACTATCTTGTCGACTACGCGCGTCGACTTAATGACCCGACCTATACCGCGATGCTGGTGGCTTTAATTGAAGGCTCTTGGCGCGACGACGCCTTTGCTGAAGTGCACCGCCGAGCATTTTCACAAACTCGTTCGCGCGCTGCTTCCATCATTCGTGGCGCGCAAAAGGAAGGTTTAATTGATGCTCGACTTGATATTGCGCAGTGTGTTGAGGACCTTGTCGCACCGTTTCTCTACCGACGCGTCGTGACACAAAATCGCATTACACCTCGACAGGTCGAAGAGCTGCACTCACGATTGCTGGAACGCTGGACCCTTGCCAGTCAATAACGCACTCAGCTAGATTCGAGTGAACGCTGACGTGCGCCGTTGTCGTGATAGTCATACTCGGAAGCAACTTTGAGACCATCGAACACGAGGAATGACAAACCAGGTGCTGACCACTTCTTGCCGAAATGTTCAGCGCCGAGGCTTTCATCGATAACAGTGGCACTCAATGTCCATTGCATTGCGAGTCCGTCCGGGCGTGACCAGAACTCACCTGTTGGAACAAGGCTCAGGTCAGGGTAGCGCTTGAGACCATGGCCGAAATACTCGCGAATGGCGTCCCAGCCTTCTTTGAGTCCACCGATGCTGTCCCATAGCACCGGAGTGTCGGTGAGGTAGGCACGTGGAGCATCGAGGTCGCCACTTGACCAAGCTGCAAATAAGGCTTTAGCCACTTCGATACGAGCGAGATCTGTTTCGTCAAAAGCACTCATGCCACTCCTGGTGTTGTCGGGTCGCTAACGCGTCGCAGTTTAGTCAATCATGGAAATCATTTAACCCGACAGGTAGGTTCCGCCATTAGCCGTAATGAGCTCACCATTGATGAATCCGGCCAGCGGTGATGCCAGATAACCAACAAGGCTGGCAATTTCTTCGGGGGTGCCTGGTCGGCGTGCAGAGATGCTCGTAAGAAGTCGCTCCCTTCGTTCGGGAGAAATACGACCTGCCAACAGTTCGGTTCCGTCGGTGAACCCAGGAGCCACTACGTTCGCGGTGATGCCTTGGGAGCCAAGTTCGCGCATCAATGAGATTGCATAAGCCTGAAGCGCTCCTTTGGCTGAGGCGTAGGCCGGGCTGCCGGTACCGAGTTCAGCCGCAAATGACCCGATCATGATGATGCGACCACCGGGCCGGGCAAGAAGGTCTTTCAGGCCCTCGGTGACCAGAACCGAGCTCAATGTGTTGGCGCGCCAGGTGGCCTCCCAGGCCGAGGCCACGGAGGTGAGCCCCTTCTCAATCTGTGGTTGAGCCGCACCGGCGTTATTCACCACGACGTTAACCTGAGGCAATTCTTGGTGCGCCCACTCGATAAATGCGGTCACGGAATCAATATCCGTGAGATCCACGCTTCGCCCATGGACGGTCACACCGGGGTGTGAAGCCTTGAGCTCACTGGCCATTGCGTCAAGTCGATCCTGGCGGCGACCAACGAGAACTATCACGGAGCATGACGCAGCAAGGGTGTGGGCAACGGCCGCGCCGATACCGGTCCCACCTCCGGTGATAACCGCAGTGTTCGGGAGTGTCATGGTGCATCCTTCCCCGTCGGTGTCGGTGAATAACCGGTAACTTGGCCAAGGTCGTCGAATCCGAAAAAGCTCAGGCCCTGTTCATTTTTGGGAACCGCGTCTGCTCCGTCAGTTCCCAACGCGACGTGGATCTTCTGAGTGCTCCATTTAGTTATGTCAAGACACATTTCTGCGAGTTGAGCGGGTGAATAGTTGGTGCGGGCCGCAACTATCGTTTCCGCAGAGAGAGTGTCAGGTCGAGATATAAAGGCATCTGTGATCCGTAATGCAATTTTGTAATTTTCATCAAGATTGCTCAGCTCATAGAAGTCCACTTTTTCGGTCATCGTGTCACTTGCTCCCGCCGCGCGTGCATCGGAAAGACGGAGTGTTTGGCAGATCCGGCAATTGTGGGTTCGCGCGCATCGGAGCCGGACAAGTTCGGTGGTTATCGGGTCCAGATCTGTCCCGCGCACAACGGCATCCTGGTAATCCTTGAGCGAGCGGCGAATGTTCGGCTGTTCATTGGAGTTCGGTGCCATTATTTCGAAGTCAATAGTGTCAGCCGGCACTGATTCATCAGTGAGCAGCTCGCGCGCAACGAGTGTTAATCGATATGTGCATTCGAGGATATACAGAGCGGTGATGAACTCACGCATTTCTTCACCCGGAAAGTACTCGGCAAGAGATTCGCGGTCGGTTTCGTTTATTCCACTCACATCAATAATGAACTGTTCGGCGAATGAAAGCGCGACGCTCTGTCTGGCAGTGAGATCACTGCCACCTTCAGGAAATGGATCCTGTGTCAAAGCTCCATCGCCGATCAGCGAATCGATTCGTAGCCGAAGGAGCGCCAGCAGGTAGGGATCAACGACGCTTTGAGCACATTTGTTCGCCTGCACGAGCAGATCAACGGCTTCGGGCCGGAGTCCCCTCAATGCCGTTGGTAATGGAGAATCAACGGGCATTGTTTCTCCTTAACCAATTAGCTTTCAACCACTAAATATAGGGTGCTCTAAATATAGGGTGTTGGATGTGCGTGAAGCCCCGAGCCTTAAGTGGTCGTGAAGCTGATTGCCTGCATAGGGCAAACGTCAACGGCGCTCTCAACGTCTTCGAGACGGTCGTCGGGGACTTCCTTGGTGTATTGGATGTTTCCGGCGTCATCGAGTTGAAAAATGTCCTCAGCTTCAAATACGCACTGCCCGTAGTTCTGGCAAGAGTCCATATCAATATTGATTGAAATCATTTCTTCTCCTTTTTACGTATTTTATCTTAGGAAGTGATGTCCTTGCGATCAAAACGCCAGTAGGCAATCGTGATAAAAATAATGAAGCTCACCACGGAGTAGGCAACGCCACGGGACATGCCGGTCCAGTCAATTTCACGGTTGAGGGCGCCAATCCAAGCGGAACCGTAATCGGTGGGAAGCCATTGTCTGAGGTCCCCGAGTGCATCAATTGCATCGAGAATATTGCACACGATAACGATGACAACAGCACCACCCACCGCTCCCAGTGGAACGTCTGTCAGGACACTCAAAAGGAACGCAATGCCTGCAGCGAACAAAAGGGTAATAAAGATGTACACCGAAATAATCGACATTCGCCATAGCGCCTCAGAATTGCTGAAAACACCGGCTGTTGGAGTGGCAAGATTTCCGCTGCCAAAAGCGACTAGTCCCACAAGATAGGAAAATCCAACCAACACCACAATCGAAACAAACGACAACAACAATGCCACAGCTAACTTGATGGTCAGTAATCGCCTGCGAGGAACTGGAGCGATCAGGAGATAGCGCAAGGTTGACCAGGAAGCTTCACTTGCAACAGTGTCACCCGCGAACATTGCGACAAGGATGAGAAGCAGGAAGCCGGATGCAAAAAACATCATGGTCAGTGCGAAGTTCCATCCACCGGAGGTGGCTAAGCCCACCAGGTCAAGGTCACCGTCGCCGAATCCGCCACCACCATTGTTGCTGTCAGAGGAGGGGCCAAACTTGACGGCCGTTACCACGATCAGGGGAAGTGCGATCAGGAGAATTAACGCAATTAGGGTGCGCTTGCGCTTGAGTTGCCGAATCAATTCGACCCGGAAAGGAAGTGCTTTCTTAGTTTTCATGATTGACCCACCGTCAAGTCCTCGCCGATCATGTCAAGGAAGACATCTTCCAGTCGGCCACCCGTGCGACCGGCGAGTAGATCAGCGACCTTGCCTGTTGCAATGAGTTGACCTCGATGCATGACCACGACGTGCGAACATGTTTGTTCAACCTCGCTGAGCATGTGACTAGAAACAATAACCGTGCGACCAGTGTCGGCGTAACTCTTCATGACCTCTCGCATCGATTTAATCTGGGGTGGATCAAGACCGTTGGTTGGTTCATCGAGCACAAGCAGATCGGGTTTTCCCAACATCGCTTGGGCGATTCCCAATCGTTGGCGCATGCCCTGGCTATATGCCTTTACCTTGCGGTCAATTGCCGTGCCGAGATCCGCAATTTCCAGAACTTCGTCGAAGTAGGGTTCGCCAACTCGACCAGATGCTTTCCAGTAAATTTCCAGGTTTTCACGTCCACTGAGGTGCGGCAGGAATCCAGCGCCCTCCACGAGTGCACCCACCCGCGAAAGAACGGGGGAGCCAAAAAATACTGGATGTCCAAACAGGGTGATCTCTCCCTGGGTGGGAGCGATCAGGCCCATCATCATTCGCATCGTTGTGGTTTTTCCAGCGCCGTTCGGACCCAGCAGGCCTAAGACAACACCGCGCGGAACTTCGAAGCTGACCCCCTTGACCGCTTGGTATCCGCCTTTATAAGTTTTGTAGAGACCTTCAATCACTACGGGTGGATCATTTATTGAGTCGGCGTAAGCATTCTCGTGCGCTGGCTTTGGTTCACGCGGACGCAGCACAAACAGAATCACACCCGCGATTGCGAGGGCTGGAATAATTAATAGCAGCCACGCAAAGGTTGCATCGGCGCCGCCAACGGGGGTTAAATCTGTAACCAGTGGAACACTAATCGCGCCTTGAGTCATTGCAACGGTGTAGAGGCGCTCGTCAAGTGGCATCCGGTAGGCCAGGTCTGTGGTGCTCACAACTAGGCGGAGTGAGTCACCCGCGTTTGCTGTTAGGGCAATAGCGGGGAGATCCACGGTAACGACCTGGGGCGTGGTTCCCAATGAATCGAATCTCACCGGTGCGACGAGTCCCTGGGGCAAACTTGCGCGACCACTAGCCCCGACAACCTGCAGACTCAAAAAGAAGACGGCGTCGTTGACCGTTTCTTCAGATGAGAAAACGATTTCAACTTGACTAGAACCAATTATTTCGGTGGCAGTCTCAAGTGGTTTCGACTGGAAAAATGCACTCTGACCCGGGAAGGAATTGGAGAGAAGTGAGCCAAGGTTTCCGGCTAGTGAACCACCAAACCCTGGGATTGAACTTATTGCGGCTGGGCTTGCACCTGCGGGTGACAGGATCTGTTGTGGCGGACCCAGTACGGGTATTGACTGTTGTTCGCTGCCAAAAAGTCCCGGGTAGTTGGCGCCGGCAATAACGGTGGGCTTGGGTTGATTGTTTTGGATCGAGATTTCGCCCGAAGTAAGTGTCACTTCAAAGGGTTCGGTTACGGCTGGGTTCTCGGGAGCTTCTTGTAGGTACTTCTCGAACCAATTAATTATCGATGTTTCCAGTCGGTCCCGTTCATTTGTGCCACCATCGTGGCCCATTCCGTGCCATAGAACTGAAACGGGCGTTTGTGGAGACGCTGCCATGATTTGTTGTGCATTGGCATTTGTTTGTGCGAGCGGAAAGAGTGAGTCAGCCTGCCCACCACTTATGAGTGACGGTGCGGTGATCTTGTCAGTGATACTGATGGGTGAGGATTCCCGCATCAATGCGCGGTTCATTTCGGTTACCTGGGCAGTTGTTGCCGACTGTGTGTAGGCGTTGCACCACTGCGGACTAAATCTTCCACAGCGCGTTACTTTTCCATCGGTATTACGAAGGCCCACACTGAAAAAGAAACCGGTCCACAAGTTTTTGTATACACCGAGTTGAGTTGAACCTTGAATGCTTTGGCCGAAAAGCGAGGACTCTAAATCATTCCATGTAATATCCGAGGCGAGCGCGTCTACCCGATCGTCGTAGCCGGCAACAAGTAATGCGAGAGCGCCACCGTAGGACCCACCGGCAAACCCAACGCGCGGGTCATCGGCACCGTCTTGGGTAACTTCACTTCGTTGGGCCAAAAAGTCGATTATCCGGGAAGCGTCGGCGACTTCGAAGTCGGGCGAATTCATTGAGATTAGTCCGGTCGAGTCCCCGAAGCCGCGGGCCGAGTAGGTCACGACCACAAACCCAGACTGTGCCAGTTTTATAGCCTGGTCGGCACTGCCGGCCTTGTCTCCACCGAAACCGTGGGCCAGAACAACGGCTGGCGCTGGAAGCTGCTCGGGCAGATATAGATCCGCGTCGAGCTCAACGGGGGTTTGGTCTAATGCCGAAGTGGGCCCACCGGCAATTCTCAGCGCTTCGGGTTCGCCCGCGGCCTGGGCGGCTGGCGGAATGACCAATCCGCAGACCACTCCAGAAAGAACGAGCGCAGAGCCGATTACGAGCAGGCGCCGGGCAAAGATCACTATCCCACTCTAAGTCGGATCACTGATCGTTGCTCAACCTGCTCACTCGTGTACATAGGAGGGGAGCGCTATCGGTGACCTGCGAGGATGCGCAGGTGGAATTAGTGAATTCGATCCTTGGCCCTAGCCAGCGCGAAGGCGCTTTGGCGGCGTTAGCCGACCAAGAATTTGACGTGTTGGTGATCGGTGGTGGCGTTACCGGAGCCGGGTGCGCTCTTGATGCAGCTTCCCGCGGTTTAAGTGTCGCACTGATTGAAATGCGAGATTGGGCAGCAGGAACTTCGAGTCGTTCGGGCAAGCTTTTCCACGGCGGGCTGCGCTACCTTGAGCAGTTCAACTTTGGTTTGGTCCGCGAGGCATTAAATGAGCGCAGTCTCATGCTGGAGAAATTATGCCCACACCTCGTCCGCCCAATTGAATTCATTTACCCAATCGAACATCGTATTTGGGAGCGCGCGTACATGGGCGCAGGGCTTTTTCTCTATGACACGATCGGTGGAGCAGGTGCAGTCCCACGTCATAAACAATTGAGTCGCAAGCAAGTACTTGAACGCGCTCCCGGTTTATCGAAGAAGAGTTTGGTCGGAGGTATTTCGTTTTTTGATGCCCAAGTGGACGACTCGCGCCACACGCTGGAACTAGTCCGCACGGCCGCCGCATACGGCGCCGTGGCAGCAACAGCACTCAAAGTTATTGGCATCTCCCATGACCAAACGGGAGCCGTCACCGGCGCTGATGTGAAGGATCTAGAAAACGGAAGTGAATTTCACATCTCGGCTAAGACGGTCATCAACGCAACCGGAGTGTGGACCGACTCACTTCAAAAAATGGCTGGTGGTAACTCAGACTTCTCCGTGCAAGCCTCAAAAGGTGTTCACATCTTGGTTCCACGTGACCGGATTGATTCGGAAGTCTCGGTATTCGTCAGAGCCGAAGACAGCGTGTTGTTTATTCGCACATGGGGAGCTCATTGGCTTATTGGAACAACTGACACTCCTTGGGAGCTAGGACTGGATCACCCGGCCGCAAGCGCCACCGACATTGAGTACCTTCTACGAAATGTTAACCGCGTTCTTAATGTTGGACTCACTGTCGACGATATCGATGGCGTCTATGCCGGCCTGCGTCCGCTGATCAAGGGCAAAGAGGGTGCGACCAGTGACCTGAGCCGGGAGCATGCAGTTGAAACGAGCGTTCCTGGTTTCACCACAATTGCGGGTGGCAAATACACCACTTATCGGATTATGGCCGAAGACGCAGTCAATGCCGCAGTCGTTGACCTCGAAAGTCGCGGCCTGCTTCAAGGCGTTCCCCAATCCGAAACAGAAGACATTTTGCTAATAGGCGCGACGAACTTTGATCAAGTCCAAACCGAGTTGAGGGCAACGGGAAAAAACTTTGGGCTCAACACCAAAGGAATCGAACACCTACTCGGCCGTTACGGATCGATGGTGGGTGACCTTATTTCGATCTTGAAGTACCGTCCTGAACTTGCCCAGCCGATAGCAGGTGGAGCGGGCTACCTGCGGGTCGAGGCTTTATATGCGGTGACCCATGAAGGCGCACTGCACATCGACGACATTTTGACCCGGCGAACCCACCTCTCAATTGAAACACCCGATCAAGGCTTGGAAGCAGCCGAAGAGGTGGCTCAAATCATGGGTGCTGAACTTGGCTGGAGTCAGGAGCGAACCGAGGCAGAACTCACGCATTACCAGGATCGGGTTGCTGCTGAACTAAAGGCACATTTAGCCGTTGATGATTCTGGCGCAATGGCAGCCCGCAATCACGTACGCGACGTGCGTCTCACTAAAGTTTGACCATCAAGTAATCGAGTGGAATGAAAGCGAGAATTGTGGAAAACGAAATTGTGGATCCAAATGAAATTGAAGTTGGCGACGACTTGTCAATCAACATTGTGCTCGACGAAAATGGTGAAGTTGTCGGTGCCATTGCTGACGAAATTATCGTTGCTACCGGCCCTCAGGGTTCAATAGTCGACGAAATTATCGATGTACTCGATGCCGACGGTGACTTGGTAATTGAAGATGAAATCATCAGTGTTTACGATGCTGATGGAAACTTAATCGCGCGCGACGAAGAAATTCGAATTCCGCTCGAAGGTTAGTGCCTGGTTAACCCCCTTGTTATAGTTCACAACAAGGGGGTTACATGTTTTCGTTCCCAGACCGCAAGACTTTTCTCCAGCGACTTTTCGTGCTGGCACTGATCGCTGCGATCTCACTTGGATACTCACTTGGGTTCTCACCGACCGCAACATCCGCGTCCAAGGTTGATCCGGTCCGTCTTTTGAACTCCCTCCCGGTCTCCAATGAAGTAACTTCCGGCTATAACCGCGATCTATTCCGGCATTGGTCTGATCTTGATTCCGATGGTTGTGATACTCGCGAGGAAGTGCTTATCGCTGAAAGAATCGCCGGGACGGTTTTTGACTGCAAGGTTGTTAATGGAAAGTGGGTGTCACAGTACGACGGTGTAATCACAACTAATTCGAGCACATTTGATATTGATCATTTTGTTCCCTTAAAAGAAGCCTGGGATTCGGGTGCCTGGCGCTGGGATAGTTCAACGAGAGAGCGTTTTGCAAACGATCAGGGATACCTTCTGTCCTTGATCGCGGTGAGCGCCAGTTCCAATCGTTCAAAAAGTGATCGTGATCCCAGTGACTGGTTACCGAGTGAAAATCTCTGTTTGTATGCAAAGAGTTGGGTTGGCGTCAAGTTTCGTTGGCGGCTGTCGGTGGACAGCCGAGAGAAAACAAAGTTGCGTCAATTGCTGTCCAATTGCAAGGGAACAATGAACATACCGCCCAGAGCCCAAACCACGACTGCTACGAATACTGTGCCATCGGATTCAAATAGCAGTTCGAACCCATCAAATTCTGCAACCGATCCACGTTTTGACACTTGTGGGGCAGCAATCGCAGCGGGCTACGGACCCTACATAAAGGGTAGGGACGCCGCATACTTCTGGTACATCGATCGGGACAAAGACGGGTCCGTGTGCGAATAATTCCTAATCGGGAAGTGGCAGGAAAGCAATCGTCTCTCCGCTGTTTACCGCGGAGTCAATAACACCGAATCCGGTTGAGGTGCTCAGACCACGCAACATTGCGGAGCCGCCAAATTCGGCTGGCATGAATCCTGAGTCGGTCACCCAACCGGGTGCAAGTCTTGTCCCTGACTTACCAGCCTCAAGTGAACGTGCTGTTGTAACGGGAATCAAAGGTTGCAGTTGCTGACCCAGAAGTTTGTTCAGCATCGGTTGGACAAGTGTTATAAGGGCAACAATCGCGGCCAATGGGTTTCCGGGCAGGCCTACTACCGGGATTTGTTGCCCTGCGGGGTTGGGTACCGCTGCAAATTTCATGGGGTGTCCCGGTCGCACGGCAACGCTGTCAAAATGAACCTCACCGCCTGCAAATGAAATAGCGTCGATGAAGTGATCTTTTGCACTGGCCGCGGTTCCACCGGTTGTCAGCACAATGTCAGCCGGTGACGCAATTAGTGCTGCCGATATTTCTTCTGCTTGGTCTCCAATGTAAAGCACCGGCAGTACCTGCGCCCCCATGCGTTTTAGCCACATTGGGATTTGGATTCCGAGTGAGTCGCGTACATGTTCTCGCGTTGGCAGCCCACTTGCGAGGAGTTCATCCCCAGTAACAATTACTTGGACGCAGGGCTGCGCAAAAACCTTGATTTGATCATTTCCGGTTGCAGCGAGTAAGCCGATCAGTGCCCGATTGAGGGTCGCTCCGGGAGTACACAGAGTTTGACCCATTTGGCACTCTTCACCCGCAATGCGAATGTCTTCGGTATTGGCGCTTTTGTTCGTGTTGGCTGTTAGGTGATCACCTACAAGGACTCCGTCCTCGGTTCTGAGAATTGCCTGCGCTCCAACGGGAAGTACGGCGCCCGTGGTGAGAATGCTCGCTTGATCTATTTCAAGTTGTGGCGCGGTGGTCAGTGTCCACGGACCGTTGCCGTTAACCGCCCAGCCGTCCATTGAACTTGAATTGGCAAACGGAAGGCTTGTCAAAGCGACTAGATTATCGGCGCACATTCTTTTGTCGGCTGCATCAAGTGATATGACCTCTGTTCGACCTTTGTGAGCAAATGAGTAGGCAAATTGGCGTACTTGTTCCCAGGAGTTTTCGGTGTGCGTAGCGCTGTGATCTGTCACCACGTGTCTAGCTGTCCTTCTGCGCCCAGGTCTTGGCCAGGGCTTCAATCGTGTCTGAGATTTCTTGTATGTCGCCACCGCGAGCGACCGCCATCCCCATCAAGTAGGTGGTTACGGGAGCAGCGGGGCGTTCAACCTGGTGGGCTGCGTGCCGCGCTCCGTCGAGGATCGCCTTGAGATCTGAATCGCTCACGCCCTGGGTAACCTCACCGAGGTTCAGTGCCTTGATCACTTCCTGTAGCCATTCGTTCATGGCTTGACTCTAGGGTGCGTGCGCAGAAACTCTCGTGCGGTCACCAAATCCTGTGGGGTATCAATATCCATAAAGTCCTGGCCATCTTCTGGACCCAGTTCAAGATAGTCAATTGATGGTAGGTGAGCTGTCAGTTCGCGCATACTTTTATCTGTAGGAGAGCCCAGTTGCTCAAGTGCGCGCCGAAGGGATTCACTGCGGTACAAGCCGGCCAGGTACTGAATCTTGCCACCGTGCTCGCGTGGGATCAATGCATGTGAATTCGGGTCAAGATTGCATCGGAGAAGGCGGGGTAATGCAAATGGTGCATCAACTGCGAGCAATGCAATGGCCGGAGTATTGACATGTTCCAATCCAGCGGCAACCGCAGCAACTGGCCCCGCACCCGGTGGATTCTCACGAGTGCAGGTGATCGTGGGCCAGTTGATTGTTGGTTTGATGTCGATGGATTCACCGACCACGACCACGGAGAATGTACTAGGGATTTGTTCTAATTGAAAAGTGAGCAAGGTACCACTCCCAAACTCTACGTTTGCTTTATCGCTTCCCATTCGGCGACTGGACCCACCGGCGAGCAAAATCACACTGAGTTCGCCGCTGTTCACAGCCACAAGACTAGTCGGGTTGCCATCCACAACCTTCGAATTAAATGTGGCGAAGTGCAAATTATTCGGGCAGACTAAAGCCATCAGTTGAGAAACTCAAGCTGATCGAAAACCCGCGTGACACCCCCCCGTTACGCGGGTTTTCCTATGCCCTGACCGCAGGTTAAGCCCGTGACTCAAACATGCCCAATAGCGCTGCAACCCCGAGGACTGATCGAGGTGCATAAGCCGTGCGCCAAAGGCCGCCGTGATTAGCACCGACAACGAACAAGTCCATCGGGTTGTTCAGGGTCGTACTCGGATTTGCTGCTGAGAGTGGATTGCGTAAGTCGTGGACCAGTAGTGCTGCCATGAGGGCTGTTGAGGTGGCTGGTTCAAATACTTCGACACCGAACCTCCCAGCGCCAGCATATGCGGCTGCGAGTGCTCGATTCTTTACAACCGATTGAGTTCGAGTCGCTGGAGCAAGATTGAGAGAGACGGGTACGCCATCGGCGCGAGCGGCAAGTGCGCGCCAACGTTGAATTCTTTTTGCAAGTAAATAGTTGGGACCTTGCTGTGGGACAAGTGAGTCGTTGAGTCCTACTTCTATCCCACTTTTAGTTTGGTAAGTGCGGGGGTAATTCGGTTCAAACTGACCGAATGCGCGAAGCGGTGTTTGAAGGAACCCACTGATGCCTCGGGCATTCCAACGTTCGCGCGATTCTTCAACGCACGACATGGGGACCATGAAAACATCCGTTGGGGTGGCCAGAAATGCAAGAGTGATGTCTTTGCGTTGGGTGTCTAGCTTTTTAAAGATCGCGTCAACAGCCATACTCAATGTTGCATGTATCGGGCCGTCAGCATAGGTGTAGTTGCCGAGGATAAATGGGTTGTCAATTTCATTGAGCCAGTTGACAATCGCACCCGGTTGTTCGAGGAGGTCAACACCACTTGCGGCGGCGACAACCTGGTCGTCTTCGGTGTGCACTGTCCCACCGGTGACAAACGGCATGGCACCTGATGCACCTGGACTGATGGGTATCCTGATTGAGCCGGAAGTATTTCGTGCAATCTCAATGAGTCGTTGCCAAATCTCAGGTCGTGGCAAATCGAGGGCATGGATTCGTGCACCCCACCGAAGCAGGGATCGGGTTGGAGCCATTTCTGCGCCAGCACCGAGGACCGCGATGTCGGTACCGGACAGGTCGAGCCAGTCTGGGTTGTCCATAAGCAGATGAAGTGCAGCGCCGAAACTTGGCTCTGCAATTCCATCACCAACCCATTTATCAATCTGCCTACGCAGGTCACTCCCGAAGATCCTCTGTCCCCGATAAACAATAGAGAGGGTCTCTTCACGGGAGGCACGCCCAGCAACCGAAACGGATTCAATGACAGGGGCTGTTGCGTTCATGGCTGAATCTAGGGGGATATCACCGTGCGATTGGGCGAAAACAAAGCGCCGGTGAGCTGACTCAAGCCCCGCACGTGAGATCTGAATCGCCGCGTCATGGGTGTGCGAGGCTGCGATCACAATTTCGCGCAGAGGTTCAATGTAGCCCTTGCGCCAATCTTTTGTATGTTCTATTCGAGCCGCGAGTGCCGGGTCAATCGCACGCACCGAGTCAGCAAAAATTGCCCGACCCGTTGCAGTTGTACTGCGTTTATGGTCTCCGCCTTGCGGAAAGTTCACACTCACGGGCTATTTCATCTCCATAAATTGCTTGCGGTATGGCATAAGTTCTTTTACCGTGTCAATTCCTATTACACCGCACAGTTCGTTATCGCTGTTGAAGTATTCAACGATGCATGGTCCGTCAAGATGGCCGCTGACAACTTTGCTAGTACTTGCGGCGCCCGGAAGACCGTAGGACTGCAACTTGAATTCGTATTGATCCGACCAGAATGCTGGGAGAGCGAAGAACTCATCTGTTGGTAATTGGGATCCGGCGAGTTCAGCGGCCAGCGCGGCGCCAGCGCGTTTCCCCGTTTCGGTTGGCATGTTCCAATGTTCAATGCGACGAGTTTTATCACCATAAAGCTTGTTGGGATGGTTGGACGCGTCACCGACGGCGTAGATGGGCAGAGTGGATCCAACAGCACGCATATTGGAATCAACGAGAACACCGTTATCAAGATTGAGACCGTTGTCTTTCAGCCATTCGGTGTTTGGTACAGAACCGATTGCTTCTACGACGACGTCCGCCGGGAGTATCTCACCCGAATCAAGTGTCACACTTTCAATGCGGGCTTCACCATTGAACTGTGAAACGGTACGACCAAGGTGAAAGGTAACACCCTTTTCTTCATGACGTCTGCGCATAGCCGCTCCAAGGTCAGCGCCCATGGGCATGATCATTGGTTGATCATCGAGAGAGACCACGTGCACCGTAGCGCCAAGTTTGGTTGCCGTTGCTGCGAGTTCGCAGCCGATAAACCCACTTCCAATAATTACTACATTGCTCCCCGGTGTAATTGCATCTTTCAACGATCGGGCATCGTCGATAGTTCTTAACGTGTGCAGCCCCTGTGTTGGGCCAGGGATAGGGAGCAGCCGTGGACGGATACCGGTTGCGACCACGAGTGCATCAAATTTTTCGGTAGTTCCATTAGCGAGTGTTACTTCGCGGGCATCCGTGTCCAGTTTCTCGACCCCGCTGCCGAGAGTCCACGTGACGTCAGCCACTGAATCACGTTGTCGGAATTTGAGTTCATCGTGCGAAAGCCCAGAACTCAATGCCTCTTTGGAAAGTGGTGGTCGATTGTAGGGTTGGTATTCCTCGTCACCCACAATTGCAATTTCTCCGATGAATCCATTAGCGCGTAACGCTTCGGCAGTTCGAAGGCCACCAAGTCCGCCACCAACAATTAGTACTCGTTTCTCACCCATCTACACATTATGACACTGGCAGTAGTTCGATTTGTTTTGAGAACAATTCATTAAGTCGTGAGACGAGCCCGCTCGGCGATAAAAACGCCGAGCAGAATCAAGGCCCCACCAATAATTTGGGTTGTCGAAAGGGCTTCACCAAGTAGAATCCACGCGATCAGGGTGGCAAAAAGTGGCTCGGTGAGGCCAACGGTGGATGCCTGTGAAGCGCGAAGGTGTTTCATCGATGCGAGCACCAGTGAGAAACTGATAACCGTCCCGAAGAGGATCATCCAAATCATCATGACCCAAATGGGGAAAGAGATATTCGCATCGCTGAGTGGTTCGGAATTCCCCGAGAGTGCCTCCCACGGGAATGTCCACCAGGGTTGGACAAACAGCCAGAACAACGACGCAGCGGCGAATCCCCACATGGTCAGGGAAATAGGATCACGCGGGTTAGCCACGCGCAATTGCTTGTCACCCAAAATATAGAAAATTGACAGTGACACGGCCGCTGCAAGGGCCGCCAAAACTCCAACCGCATTCAGCGCAAAACCGAGCCAGACCTGAGCAACGAGCGCCAAACCGACCAGGGCCATTCCGAGGGCAACCCAAACACTCTTTTTTGTAGGTTCTTTCCACACAAATCGAAACCACAAAGCGATGATGAGCGGTGCGGTGAATTCAATGAGCAGGGCAATACTGACCGGCAGGTAGGTGAGAGCGACGAAGTACAGATACTGCGTCCCAGCAACACCAAGAATTCCATAGGCGATCAACATCGGAATTTCTCTTTTAGTGAGGCGCAAGGCGGTTGGGTTTCGAAGTGCGAGATAGACCAGTAGCACTAGGAACGCACCGGTCACCCGAAGTTGGGCAAGTCGAGCCGGGTCAATCCCGGTCAGTAATATGGATTTTGCGACAGTTCCATTGAGTGCAAAAATCAGCGCTGCGGAAAGGTAAAGGGCATATCCGGTAAATGGATGTGGCACCTTGTCGAGCGGAATACCGGGAATTGGTTCTGCAATGTCGCTCAACGGATCACGGACCCATAAACATCAATTGTTGACGCGGCAATCGAATCCCAGCCAAAGTCCTTGATCACTCGCTGGCGCCCGGCAGCTCCCAGCCGCTTCGCTAGTTCACTATCAGCGACTACCTGATTCACCGCATTGGCAAAATTCACTTCGAATGATTTGGGATCGAATTGGTCGTAATGAACGAGCACGCCCGTCTCACCATCGAGGACAACTTCAGGGATTCCACCGACATCGCTGGCAACCACGGCAGTTTCACAGGCCATGGCTTCCAGGTTCACAATTCCTTGGGGTTCATAAATAGATGGACAGGTGAAAACACTTGCGTGAGTGAGTAATGCAATGAGCTCTGAACGAGGGACCTGTTCCTGAATCCAAAAGACATTTTCATTGCCGCGCATGTGTTTGAGTTCACTCACATGCTCGTGTACTTCAGCTGCAATCTCAGGAGTGTCAGGGGCAGATGTGCACAGGACAATCTGGATTTCCGGTTCAAAACTCTTTGCTGCCTGTAACAGGTGAGCCAAACCCTTCTGCCGAGTGATTCGGCCAATGAAAAGCGAGTAGGGCTTTTGCGCATTGATTCCGTATTTGTTGACAGCCTCAAATGAGGGGTCAGGTCGGTAAATATCGGTATTGATCCCGTTGTGGATTACGTGAACTTTCTCCGATTCCACATTGGGATAGCAATCCAGGACATCGGCTTTCATCCGCGCTGATACTGCAATAACTGCCGAGGCGTTCTCGTAAGCACTCTGCTCAACCCACGAAGAGACTCGGTAACCGCCACCGAGCTGCTCTTGTTTCCAAGGCCGTAACGGTTCAAGTGAGTGGGCGGTGATCACTAGCGGGATGTCGAGCAGAAATGCAGCACATTGGCCGGCAAAGTTCGTGTACCACGTGTGTGAGTGCACAAGGTCCACTTGGCTTTGTGAGATTACGTTGACCATGTCAAGGTTCACACCGAGTGTCTCGAGAGTGGTGTTCGCACCAACAAGAAACTCTGGGGTTCGGTGGGCCCGTGCGTCGGGGAAGCTTTCACCGAATGCATGTACGTCCACCGCAATATGCGCGGCCAAGGCTGGAACCAAATAGTCCACGTGAACACCTGCACCACCGTAAATCTGGGGGGACCATTCCTTGGTCAACAGGGCAACTCGCACAGTGAAAGCCTAGGCCACTCATTACATTGGCACATGGCGGTCATCCGCGTTGTGGGTGTGCAGGTATATTCGCACAGTGCGGAGAAAATTTACTGCCCTATGTGCTGTTGGGGCCGCATTAATCGTTGCTCTAGGTCTGATAACTCCGGTTCAAGGAGTATCTCCGCGAATTGTCGGTGGCGCACCGATCACAATTTCATCAACTCCATGGCAGGCAAGTCTTTCAATTCGAAATTCAAGTAATCCAACATTATGTGGCGCTTCAATCATTGGTACTTCTTGGTTGGTGACCGCGGCTCACTGTGTAGCCGGTTCAACCCCAAGTAGCATCTCAGCATTTGTTGGAATTACCAATCTGAGCGGGCGCTCAAGTCAAAATGCCTTAGCGGTGTCAGGAATCACGATTAATCCATCTTGGAATTCGACGACCTTTAACGGCGACATAGCTCTGTTGCAACTAACTACTCCGCTCACCTTCTCATCTAATGTGCAGCCGATTGCCCTCCCTTTAACCCAAGATCCCGCAACGTGGCCGGCCGCAGGAACTACAGCTCAGATCTCTGGCTGGGGAAGTACGAGTTTTGGCGGTGGATACAGTGACGCTTTATCAGCGGCAAATGTCTCGATTCTCGGTGGACCAAACGAGAATACGTGTGGTTCTTATGGGAGTTCGTTCACTAGTTTTGACAAAATCTGCGCTGGCAATGTCGGCGGTGGAGTTGATACCTGTCAGGGTGACAGTGGGGGACCGCTCGTCGTGAGTACGGCAGCAGGCGCGGTTCTGGCAGGACTAACAAGTGTGGGAAATGACTGCGCGCTTGCGAACTTCCCCGGAATATACGCTCGAATCACGACATTCCTACCATGGATTAATCAATACGTTCCACCATTAACATCAATCCCCAATCCGCCGGTCGACGTCACTGCTACTTCCCGGCCAGAAGATCGGGTTTTGGTGAGTTGGAGCGCTCCAACGTACACCGGTGGTCTCGCCATTAGCGGTTACCAAGTTTCCCTCCTCAGCCAAACGGGTGAGTTAACCCCGGTATGCGAAGTCGCTACGTCACCGTGTGTGGTCAAGGATCAACCGGCTGGGACCGTGTTATCGGTCGTTGTGCAAGCAATAAATAGCCTGGGCTCGAGCGCCACATCAACACCGGTGGAAGCAATCGTTGTCAACGGGGTACGCACCGCACCAGCAAGGCTCACGCAGCAACTTGTTGCACGGTGGGCCGGCGTCACAACTCAATCTGGGGTAAAACCACGGGTTCGAGTAGCGCCTTCATCTCGCGGGATTTGCACCATTAAGGGTTCTCAGGTGGCTCTGCTGCGAAGTGGCCTGTGTGTCCTGCGCGTGACCGGTGCTAAATCACAAAAGGGAATCAGTTACCTACTTGGCACGTAGTTCGTTACTGATTTGGGTCAACTTCGAACGCATTATCAGGTGTTGAAAGTTCGATTGGCGAACCAAAATCGGCAAGTTGTGTGACACTTACGCGCTCATTACCCACGCAATTAAAAGTTTTAATTATGGAACTAATTAACCCAGTTGAATCGAGCGCTATCTCAACTTCCAAATTCATATCACAGATCTTGGTGAGTTCGACGAGTTCTTCGTCAGAGAGGTTCATCCCCGAATCAATTGTTAATGCG
>CAMAVT010000002.1 GCA_945861775.1 Bifidobacterium breve | reverse complement strand
AAGCTAGTGGGTTCACGGTCCGCTCGATTAATGCGGCAACCATGCGTGAGGGTGTCAACTCGCTGCGACTGACTTACCCCGATGTTCCGATTGTTTCAACAACTCCAAGTTCGCGACCGCAGACTGAAGTACTCACCTCACTCAATATTGACCTCTTTCCCAATGACAACTTTTTGACAACGTCGGAACAATTTTCACAATGGGCAAGTGGCTACAAGTCCTTAACCATGGAATATTTTTACCGCTGGCAGCGCAAAAGATTGAACATATTGATGGATGGAAATGAGCCCGTCGGTGGCCAATGGAATTTTGATGAAGACAATCGCCTTCCCCCACCACGCGCCAAAAAGGGTCAAGCACCGCACTCGTGGCCACAGCCCCTGTACTTCGCACCTGATGCGATCGATCAAGGTGTAATTGATCGACTCGGTGAGTTCGAGACTTGGGGTCAACCCCCAAACGGAACATGGGCCACCACTCGCTCAGGTGCACTCCAACAACTTGAACACTTCACCGAGAATGCACTTGCTGGCTTTGGGCCATATGAAGACGCCATGCCCACGGATTCATGGACCGTGAATCACTCCGTGTTAAGTCCGTATCTCAACATTGGATTATTGAATGTAAATGAAGTGCTTGAAGCAGCTTTACGCAAGTACGAGCAAGGGGGCATCCCGCTTTCATCAATTGAGGGCTTCATTCGACAGATTATTGGCTGGCGCGAGTACATCAATCGAATCTATTGGCACTTCCCTGAAACATATAGAAATGAAAATACGCTTAACAGTGACCGAAAACTTTTACCATTGTTTATGGATCCGCAAGCCACGAAAATGAATTGCATGAGTTCAGTGATCACCGACGTTCACGAGCGCGCATGGGTGCATCACATTCCGCGATTAATGCTGATGAGTAATTTGGCTCAACTTGCTGACGTGAAACCGCAGGAACTTCTCAACTGGATGCGCACCCATTTCATTGATGCGGCGGATTGGGTGATGGTTCCCAACGTGATCGGGATGGGCATGCACGCTGACGGAGGCGCCATGATGACAAAGCCCTACATCGCGGGCGGTGCCTACATTTCCCGGATGAGCAACTACTGCGGTGGTTGCCGATTTGACCCCAAAAAACGGACCGGCGACGATGCATGCCCTTTCACCACCCTGTACTGGGACTATTTGGACCGCAACGCGAATCAATTCGCTAGTAATCACCGAATGTCGCGACCGGTCGCTGCGGCAGCCGCACGCGAAGACCTCCCGGCGATTCGTGAGCGTGCACTGCTTGTTCTTAATGGTCTCGAGGCCGGTGAAATTTAGTTGATGTCACGCAGTTACCTGTCACGTCCGGTTGTTCTTTTACAAAGCTCAAATGTCGCCTCTTCAATGGGGAATGGCATTGTTATGGTCACGATTCCTTGGCTGGTGCTGAGCAATACCGGATTGGCCTCTGCTGCCGGAATCGTCGCGGCTCTCTCAGCACTACCCGCGCTGGTCGTAACGCCACTTGTTGGTTACGCGGTTGACCGATTTGGTAGGCGACTTGTCAGCGTGATCGCTGATCTTGCCTCTGCGGTGAGCGTGATCGCATTTCCGATACTTGCTTTTTTTACAGACCTCAGCTTCGCCCTCATCCTTGTCCTTGCCGTACTGGGAGCAACGATTGACCCCGCCGGCTACACGGCACGAAAATCAATAATTCCCGATTCAGCTGCAGCCTCCCATGTGGACCGGGATTCCCTAAATGGAATACACGAAGGACTTTTCGCCCTGGGATGGACAATCGGTCCACTGATCGGCGCACTGTCCATTGCCGTCTTCGGACCGGTAAATTCTTTTTGGATTCCTGGGGCACTCTTTGTTTTTGCTGGCCTATGCATCGTGGCACTACGTGTAGGTGACGCGGGACAAGACGCCAGAGCAGAACGGACGGAGGCGCAACCGGGTTTCTGGCGTGAAGCAACCGAAGGATTCACTGTCCTGTGGCGTGATCGATACCTGCGGACAATCACAATCGCAATGATTTTTCTGGCCGGTGTTTACTTGCCAACCGAGAGTTTGGTTTTACCGGTGTATTTCGAATCGACAGAGAACGCTTTGGGACTGGGGATTGTCATCTCGGCAATGGCCGCGGGCGGGGTACTCGGAGCCTTCTCATTTGGTTTTCTCGCAAAGCGATTAACCTATAAAGCAATCGCGCGGTTCGTATTGATCGCCACAATTATTGCGCTCATTCCCATGTCATTTCTCCCCCCATTGCCTATTTTGGCTGGATTCGGATTCTTACTGGGGTTGGCCTGGGGACCAATGAATCCGTTGATCAACTCGCTCGTCCAAAGTAGGGTGCCGGCCGACTTGCAGGGACGAGTTTTCTCCATTCAACTTTCACTGTTCTATGCATTTCCCCCGGTTGCGATGCTCATTACCGGATTTGCAATTGACGGTGCTGGAGTTGAAGTCGTGTACCCGGTTCTGGCTCTTTTGGTGGCGGTGGGGAGCATCCTTACGCTATGTACGAAAGCAATGCGCACTCTCGATCAAGCCTAAAACCTGAAGTCACTCCCGGGTTGAGCAATTACTCCCTTATTTGGCAGCTTCCCGTTTCTGCTACACCATCAGTTTTTTCCCAGTCGTTTGAAAAATCAATAGCATCCTGTAATTCACTATTGGTTAACGCGTAACCGACATCGGAGTCAATGTTGGAACCGAATACCAGTCCAAGGACTTGGCCATCGCTATTCACCAATGGGCCGCCACTATTTCCCGGAATTACATTGGATCTGAGTGAATAGACCTTCCGCTGCACTCCGCTGTCACCATAGATGTCCTCACCACGGGCACTCAAAATCCCGCTAACGCGGGCTGGTGTGACCGTGAGATCTCCACCACCGGGATACCCCGCCACCGCGGCATTGTCACCAATTTTCGCCCGTCCCCGTGCAAAGAGGGAGACTCGAGTGTCAAGTTCTCGCGTTGCGATCACGGCGACATCTTTTTCTGGATCAAAGTAGATCACCTGACCGGGCACCGAACTCTCCAAGCCGGGAAGGCGAATTTGCATATCTTGTACGCCTGCGACTACGTGTGCATTAGTGAGAAGTCGACCGGGTGCAAAGTAGAAGCCAGAACCCGAAACCCTCTGATTACATTCCTGCGCATCACCGGTTAGGCGAACCGTGAAAGTTTCAACGACCGGAAAAACACTTTGGGAAATTCCTGCTTGCGGCTCCGCAACTTCAGTGGACGGTTCCTGACCAAATCCGGTAACGATTCTCGGTATTCCTTTTTGTCCGACGAGATTGCTAACGTTTTTGAACAAAGTACGGGCCTGATTAGGAACAATCGCGTCAAGGGTCGACAGAACTTGGGATTGGCCAATTTGGCCCGCTATTGAATTACTGGGCAGAAATACCAGAACACTGGCAATAACCCAACCAACTAAAGCAAAGGCCAAAACATTGAGTGCTGATCCAGCGAAAGAGTCAACAAATTTCACCGGTCGCCATGTGAGGCTTGCCCGTAGCCGTCGACCAACAATAGAAAACAACACTTGCCCAAGAATGGCACTCGTGAAGACCGCTACCCCCAAAATGATGACCGAGAAACTTTGATCAGTTACAAATGACTTAATCAGATTTGGCAACCACAGTAAGGCTGCGATACCGCCGCCAATGAATCCCGCAAAACTCAATACGCCAGCCACAAATCCCTGGCGCCAACCGGCCCAAGCAAATACGGCCAGGGCTCCCAACAAAATCCAGTCAACCGTATTCACGCGAGTTCTCTCGTCACAGTTTCCACGTCATGGGGTTCCACGTCACAGGGCTACAACCCGATCTTTATCCCAAGGAACACTCCAACCCGAGAGCTCAAACAGGGTTGAGAGCAACCCTGCCGTAAATCCCCACACTAAAAGTTGATTAACCTGGAAAGCATCGCCCCTGTAGCCCTTTGGGTGGCGAATTTGGACTCGGTTGTCCGGGTTGATGAAGTCAGCGATCGGGATTCGGTGAACGCTAGCAACTTCCTCGGCATCCCTTGGACCCACCGGACTGCTTTCATGCCACCATCCCAAGACCGGAGACACCACGTAATTGCTCACCGGAATCAACACGTCAGGGAGTTGGGCAAATGGGGTAACACCGCGTGGATCCAGTCCCGTTTCCTCATTGGCTTCACGTAGCGCCGCCGCAATCGCCGATTGGTCACTGATTTCAACTCGACCACCAGGAAAGGCCGGTTGCCCACTATGAGACCGGTTGTTGGTGGCGCGTTCAATGATGAGAATGTCCTGTTGATCCCCAAAAAGTACAAGTACAGCAGAGTGAACCCCCTCACCTCTTGTTGGCGTGAACCGGCTTAGATCTTTAGCTTCGAGTCCGTCGACCGCGCTTACTACCGGATCCAGCCACGGTGGCAAGGAGTCCAGTGACTCTGGGATGAGCGTCCCGTGGGTTAACCAATTCACCTGTTAATTCCTAAATTTTTCTGTAGTAGAGAGTTAAATGTCTTCTCGTTGGGAATCGCGCCATCCCAACGCCCGGCGATAACACCCTGCGCGGTCACGAAAAAGGTGACAGGTGGTCCAGGAATCGTCAGCGGAGCCCGAGTATCCCCCGATTGATCAATCACCGATGGATAAGAAACACCAAAGTCCTGCATTAACTGGAGTGCCTTCGTGGGATCATCTTCAAGATTTATACCAATAAAATCAACTTCACCTTCAAGTTCGCGCGAAACTTTTTCCAGCAGTGGCAACTCTTCAATGCATGGCGGGCACCAAGTCGCCCACACGTTGACGACCATGGGTGTCCCCCGAAGTTGTGATAGTGAGACAACCGAAGTGTCACCGAGACAGTCAAAAACTTGATCAGGTAATCCAGGAATAGCAGCATCAGGGTTGAGCGCGGCAGTGGGACACGGGTCCAAATTCACTTCTTGCATAAGCGTCAGCAAATCCGAATCTCGATCAATTGCAGCTTGTTGACTATCACTACTTTTCATGTCAGAACTTGGTTGACTTAATAACTCGCCGGCAGTTTCTGAACTTGAACAAGCGCTCAATGAGAGGGCCATCACCGTCAGTCCTAGCACAATGCCTCGGCAATTTTTCATGCTCGACCTTGTAACTTCACTAGTTTTTCCGCTTCCGCAAAATCCGTTGGTCCTTCACCGAATGACGGGCATCTTTTGGCAACGACGCATGCTCCGCACGCGGGCTTACGTGCATGACAGACCCGACGCCCATGCCACAGAACAAGATGTGAAAGCCGAGTCCAATCTTTTGCCGGAAAAAGAAGTTCAATATCGCGCTCGATTTTGACCGGATCGGTGTTGATGGTCCAGCCGAACCTTCGAGCCAACCGGCCAAAATGTGTGTCAATTGTAATTCCGGGAAGGCCAAAGGCATTTCCCATCACGACGAATGCAGTCTTACGACCAACGCCCGGCAGCTTGACAAGTTCTTCAACTGTTGAGGGAACTTCACCGCCAAAATCGTGTGTGAGTTTGGCCCCCATCCCAATAATCGTCGTCGCCTTAGTTCGATAAAAACCGGTGGGACGGATGAGTTCCTCAACCTCTTCTTGCTTGGCTGATGCGTAGGCCGCGGCGTCGGGGTACCTGGTGAAAAGTGCCGGGGTGACCGCGTTTACCCGGCGATCTGTGCACTGGGCGCTCAGAATTGTGGCAACCAGGAGCTCTAACGGCGAGGTGAAATCGAGCTCCGGCCCAGCGTCCGGGTAGGTCCTGGCCAACTCGCGCAAAATCCAACGGGCGTCCTTCACCAGCACCGGATCTGGCACTTTGAGGGGGGTTGGGAGGGCTGACACCCTCCTAGATTAAGTCCCCGCGAAGTGGTTCACGCCCCCCGACCTGCAATGAGGTTCCCGTGTATCCAATAAAGTGCCCCTTACGGGGGGCGCAGAGTTTGCTTCAACTAGCACGATTTGCCGAAAGGATCACACATGGACCACATGGATTCTGTCCTACATCAGTCTCCATTGTTTGCCAGCGTGGATGAAGACGGCGCCGCAGCCCTAATGGAGTTACTCACCGAGCAGGTTGTGCCCAAAGGTGGGGTTCTCTTCCACGAAGGTCAGCCCGGGGATCAACTCTTTCTCATTATTGAAGGAAAAGTCAAACTTGGACACGCATCCGCTGACGGGCGTGAATCACTGATGGCGGTCCTTGGCCCAGGTGAAATGTTCGGTGAACTCAGCCTGTTTGATCCAGGTCCGCGAGCAGCATCCGCGACAGCGCTTACCGAGGCGCGCGTTGTTCGGTTGGGCAATACACAACTCATGCCATGGTTGGCTGGTCGCCCCGAAGTTGCAGCATCACTTTTACAAGCACTCGCTCGCCGGCTTCGACGCACCAATGAAGCGATGGCTGACCTCGTCTTCAGTGATGTCCCCGGTCGAGTCGCCAAAGCACTCATGGAACTTGGTGAGAAGTTTGGAACGATGGTCCCCGGTGGCCTACTTGTTACCCACGACATGACCCAAGAGGAAATCGCACAGCTCGTCGGTGCATCGCGCGAAACAGTAAACAAGGCACTCGCAGACTTCGCCCAACGCGGCTGGATCTCCTTGGAATCTCGTCAAGTATTAATCCTTGACGTTGAAAGACTGGGCAAGCGCGCTCGTTAATTCAATCCGTGTTCGCGCTCAGGCAGCAGTACTGGCCCACGGCTTGATTTTCTTCAGCACCGGTGCCAATTCACGTTGGGCAACCTCAATCTCGTAAGCAGTCTGGGCACGCATCCAGTACCCATTGGATAAACCAAAGAAGCGACACAGTCTCAAGTCAGTGTCTGCGGTGATCGCTCGCTTTCCGTTGACGATGTCGCCGATGCGTTGCGCGGGGACACCAATTTCCTTGGCTAAGCGGTATCGCGATAAACCCATCGGTGCCATGAATTCTTCCCATAGCAACTCCCCCGGAGTTACCGGCTCAAGTACGCGTGCCATCTCCTGCTCCCTTCACACTTTTAGTGGTAATCAACGATCTCAACTTCTGTCGGACCTGCTGCCGTCCATCGAAAACATACTCGCCATTGGTCATTTACGCGGATGCTCATCTGACCCTTTCGGCTTCCTTTGAGTGCCTCCAGTCGATTCCCCGGAGGGACCCTCAAGTCGTCTAGACCACCAGCAATGTCTAACTGTCGGAGTTTTCTTCTGGCGATCAATTCAATGGACATGAGCCTTCGCACCCGCTGCCCGGTAGCAAGACGTTCCGTCTCTTTATTAGCAAACGACACGATCATAGACAATATAGTAACGCATGGCGTTATTAAACACAACTAGTCAGCCCAGAGCGTCTGACTTTAAGTAATGCAGTTGGGCTGCAACCGTGACCTCAGCGGCGATCCGTACATTTGGATCAACGCTGGCATAAACCAAATCGGTAATTGATTCAACGGTTGTCTTGCCATCTTTTATTGCTGCGCGGATTTGCTCGAGTCTTTCACGTCGGTGCTTTTCATAAAAATCAATGAGTGCGACAGGTGATTCTGATGTGGGGCCATGCCCGGGCAAAAGCATGGTGATCCCTAGGTCATTGCAATGATCGCGGAGTAGTCGCAACGAGTCGAAGTATTCACCCAGTACACCATCAGGATGAGCAACAAGTGTGGTTCCACGACCCAAAATTGTGTCACCGCTGAGAAGGTATCGACCCGAAGGCGAGACAACGGTGATACAGACGCTGTCCGAGCTATGCCCGGGTGTGCGGTGCATGAGTAACTCGACCGAACCTAAATCAAGTCCAGATATCTCCCTGCTCGAGATGACTGGCGCTCCAACGAGTTCTGACAAATCAGGTGCACCTTCGGAGTGATCAATGTGGGCGTGGGTTAACAGAATTGCCGCAATGGGGCCCTGAGCTAATTGGGAAACCCGCTGTAAATGCTCAGGGTTCGCCGGGCCAGGGTCAACGACCACCTGTCGACCACCCACTTCACCGATGACATACGTATTTGTTCCTTCAAGTGTCCACGGTGAAGGATTAGGAGCCAACACGCATTGAACGTCAGGCGCAATCACTCCTCCGGTCCATGCCTGCACCGCTTCCTGCTCACTCATGTCGGCCTGTGGTTTCCTGCTTCGCCATCCCGACATTCGTTTGGATGGGTTCCCCCGTGTAACCGTTCACCAAATCCCAACGAATCTCTCCTGTTGGCTTGAGTGTAGGTATAGGAAGTTTGGGTGCGATATCTCGCGCACGTGCAAAGTCGGTAAGTTCTTCAAGATTTTTGCACATGTCTAACTCGGCAAGGGCGATCTGCGTTGGACGCAGCATGGGGAGTGATCCGTCGAGTGACCTTGCGTGAGCTTGCGCGGGCGTCAACCACAAAATGGTGTCCGCCTCTGTTGTTACCAAGGCACCTTCTACATGCTCTTCCACAATAGATAAATAGAAGCGCACGTCGTATCGAAGTGGTTCAACCTCTGGAGTGATCCAGTGATCAAGGGCAACCAAAGAAGTAAGTTTTAGTCCTACTTCTTCATGAACCTCACGGATTGCACACGCCATAAATGGGTCAGGGAATTCATGATCTTTTGGGTCGACTTTCCCTCCCGGGAACACCGCCATATTTGGCGCGAAGGCCATGGTGGAACTGCGCTGCATGAGCAGCACCTCAAAACCAGAAGTCCCCGGTCGTGCGATCACTACGGTTGATGCCGGTTCCGCGACGGGAACTTGCCAACGCCCGTCGCCGGCAGCAACGGATCGCACACGATCGTTGAGTGAAAGAAGTTCCACGTCTTACTTGAATTCAACAATCATGTCGACCTCGACAGGTGCCCCAAGGGGCAGCGCTGCAACACCCACTGCTGAACGGGAGTGCGACCCACCAAAAGCGATACCCAGTAAATTACTTGCCCCATTGATCACGGCAGGCTGCGAAGTGAATTCCGGTGTCGAAGCAACAAAACCGGTAACTCGAACCACCTGGACTACTCGGTCCAAATCTCCAATTACGCTTTTAATCGCTGCGATGGCGTTAAGTGCACAGATCTGAGCCAGGGATGCGCCCTGATCTAGATCAATCTCTGCGCCCAGTCGACCTGTCGCCGGCAGCGCTCCTGAAACCATCGGTAGCTGGCCGGATGTGTAGACGTAGGAGCCACTGATCACCGCGGGCACATAGGCGGCTAGAGGTGCCACCACCTCCGGGACACTCAAACCCAATTCAGCCAGACGATTTTCAACCGCAGACATGTGCAGCCCCTTAAGCCTTTGGCCGCTTGAGATAGGCAACCATGTTGTCAGGATTGGGGCCCGGAACTACCTGAATCAGTTCCCAGCCGTCATCTCCCCACGTATCAAGGATTTGCTTAGTCGCATGAATTAAGAGCGGCACGGTCACGTATTCCCATTTGGTCATGAGATGAGCGTAACGCGGAAGGGGTAGGTACAGTGCACATGTGCAAAATTGGCCCAATGCGACCCTTCATGTTGTAACCGGAAAGGGCGGGACAGGCAAGACAACCATCGCCGCAGCGCTAGCGATCGCCCTTGCCAAAAACGGTCACCGGACCATCCTCATGGAAGTTGAAGGTCGTCAAGGAATCGCTCAACTCTTTGATACTCCCCCACTGCCCTATGAAGAGCGCAAGATCGCGGTAGCACCCGGCGGTGGCGAAGTGTGGGCTCTCGCTGTTGACACCGAAGATGCGCTTCTGGACTACCTCGAGATGTTTTATAAATTGCGTCGGGCTGGCTCAGCACTGAGAAAGATGGGTGCTGTGGATTTTGCTACCACAATCGCACCGGGGCTGCGTGACGTACTGCTCACTGGAAAAGCTTGCGAAGTTGTTAAACGCAAGGAGAAGAAGCAAGACAACGCATACGACTATGTAATTCTCGATGCTCCCCCAACCGGACGCATCACACGGTTTTTAAATGTGAATGGCGAGGTTTCTGGTCTTGCCAAAGTTGGGCCCATTAAGTCACACGCCGATTCGGTGATGAGCGTGATTGCCTCAGAACAGAGCGCGATTCACTTGGTAACACTCCTTGAAGAAATGCCCGTGCAAGAAACCCTCGACGGCGTGAGCGAGCTCGAAGCAGCCGCACTTCCTGTTGGTGCAATCTTTGTCAATATGACCAGACCTCCTCAACTTGATGCGCAGCAGCGCGTAATGGCAATTGCAGGTCAACTTCCCAGGTCAGAAATTGAAAGTGAAATTTCACAATCCGGCCTAACTGCAACGAATCAACTCATTGATGCGTTGCTGAACGAAGCAAGTGACCACTCCGAGCGGGTTGATTTGGAAATAACCGAACTTGAGCGTTTGACAGAGCGAGGACTGCCCATCTTCACTTTGCCATTGTTGCCGAGCGGGATTGACTTAGGCGGACTCTATGAACTTTCCGCAATCATGTCCGCCTCCGGAATTGGTGGGGAGTAATGACATGACATTAGACATTGATGCAATTCTCACTAACCCTGAAAAGCACATAATCGTGTGTACTGGCTCAGGTGGAGTTGGCAAAACAACAACAGCAGCAGCGCTGGGACTGCGAGCTGCCGAACTTGGCCGCAATGTGTGCGTACTCACAATCGATCCCGCTCGCAGACTGGCGCAGGCCATGGGACTCACCGAACTTGATAACACTCCGCGTGCCGTTGCCGGCATTGCCAACGGATCCTTGAGCGCCATGATGCTCGACATGAAGCGCACATTCGACGAGGTTGTTGAGTCTCACAGCGACCCTGAGCGCGCTGAGCAGATTCTCAGTAATCCGTTTTACCAGGCACTTTCCTCTTCATTTGCTGGCACTCAGGAATACATGGCAATGGAGAAACTCGGGCAGTTGCGTGCGCAATCCCAGTGGGACTTGATCATCGTTGACACACCTCCAAGTCGAAATGCACTCGACTTCCTTGATGCGCCAGCCCGACTCGGATCATTTCTTGACGGGCGATTGATTCGAATCATTACCGCACCCGCGCGCGGTGCAGGCCGCGGAATTGGCAGGATCGCAGCAATGGGTTTTGGGATTTTCACCAATGTCCTGAGCAAACTCCTCGGTGCGCAAGTGCTCGCTGACGTCGGGAACTTTGTCGCTGATATCGATACAACTTTTGGTGGCTTTCGCGAAAGAGCTGATGCAACCTACGCTCTTCTCAAAGACTCCGGTACCGAATTTATTGTTGTTGCCGCGCCCGAGCGTGACGCTTTGCGCGAGGCTGCTTATTTTGTGGAGCGACTCAACCAAGATTCGATGCCACTGGGTGGATTGATTCTGAATCGAGTGCAAGAAGTTCCCGAAACTGGTCTCACCCAAGATCAAGTACTAGCGGCCGCCCAGAAATTAACGGCAGAGGGTCGAGGACCCCTGACCGCAGCACTCCTAGAACTTCATGCGCAGCGGATGGAAATTAAAGAACGACAAAAACATCTTGCGATGCGTTTCACGGCTGCTCACCCAGATGTTGCCGTGCAGCCAATTCCGGCAATGGCGCAGGATGTGCATGATTTAGCCGGGCTGCGCGAAATTGGTGCAGCTTTGGCTAACCAGGGGATAACCTGGTAATTCACTTGCCTCGCAGTTAAGAAGCGCGGTCAGTTGCGCTCAGGAATGACTGGCGCTCATATTCGTTTTGAGCGCTCATGAGAAGTGTCTTCCAGGAACTCACATTGGGTCGACGACGAAGCAGTGCCCGACGCTCCCGTTCAGTCATGCCGCCCCACACCCCAAATTCAACCCGGTTATCTAGAGCGTCAGAGAGACACTCGGTGCGAACTTCACAGCCCAAACAAATGGCCTTTACCCGGTTCTGAGCGGCCCCTTGAACAAAAAGTGTGTCCGGGTCGGTGTTGCGACAAGCGGCATTGATGGCCCATTCGGTTGCAATCGACATATGTGCGCAAACCCCTCATTTAGATACCCCCTGCAAAACCCTGGGGGTATATTTGCCGGTCACTACTTCAGGTCGAACTATGCTCCGCTGACAACTCAGAGTCAATAGGTTTTTGTTTTGGGAAAGTTTGCACAAAGTCCCCCAAGAATTCACTTGAAAAGCCGTCGGGGTCAGGAAAGACGGGATGGCTTTGGAAATCGGGAACGAGGGTTCTACCCTTGACGTCTGATGATTATGCCCCCGGAGCGACGCACCACAGGCGCACTTGCGGCCTCGATAGGGGCAATTGCGGGGATTTCCGTCCTTGCCGGCCTGCTGGTGGGGCTCATGCTCATCCCGTTCGCAGGCAGCCTCGGAGTGCTCACCCGCGACGTGGTCCGGGACTTCGAGTCGCTCCCTGACGAACTGAACACGCCGCCCCTACCTGAGCGCAGTGTCATTCTTGCTTCCGACGGCTCCGTTCTGGCCACCATTTACTACCAAAATCGAATTGAAGTCCCTCTGGAAAGTATTGCCCCAATTATGCGCCAAGCAATGGTCGCGGTGGAAGACGCGCGCTTCCTTGACCACAATGGCGTGGACTTCCGAGGGATCGTGCGGGCGGCAGCATCTAATGCCAGCTCCGGTGAGATCTCTGAAGGTGCCTCCACCCTGACCATGCAGTACGTCAAGAATGTTTTGGTTAATCAGGCGACCAGCGCCGAGGAACTTGACGCCGCGCGTGGTGACAGCTCCGCCCGCAAAATCAAAGAAGTTCGGTTGGCACTGGCCCTAGAGAAACGATTTACCAAAGGTGAAATCCTCTCCCGCTATCTCAATATTGCCTACTTCGGATCTGGTGCTTATGGAATCGAAGCCGCTTCACGGCGCTATTTTTCACAACCAGCAGCCAACCTCACCCTCGCTGAAGCCGCCACCCTCGCCGGAATTGTTCAGCGGCCAACTTCCTACGATCCCATTCGCAATCCGGAGCTCTCTGCAGAGCGCCGCGATGTTGTCCTAAATCGTATGGCTTCCCTGGGCTACATTTCACAGGACGATGCCGAACGTGCCCAAAAAATTCCGATGCAGGAACTCCTCAAACCTGCTCAGGTCTCTAATGGCTGCACATCAAGTTACGCACCGTTCTTCTGCGATTACGTTCTGCAATCAATCCGTCAAAACAGTATTTTCGGCGAGACCCCCGAAGCGCGGGAAGCGTTCCTTCGTCGAGGCGGCTATACCATCACAACCACACTTGACCCCACGGTACAAAAAGCAGTAACCCAGATCGTTAACACAACGATTCCCATTGATGACCTGAGTGGCAAAGCTGCAGCCATCTCAATGATCCAACCTGGCACCGGACAAATAATTGCCATGACCCAAAACCGCGACTGGGGAACGGCTGGAAAAGGGAATACCACCTACAACTACAACGCACCGCAAAGCATGGGTGGCACTATTGGAATGCAGGCCGGCTCGACATTCAAAATATTCACTCTTGCCGCAGCCCTTGAGGCGGGTATCTCACCGAATGAATACATCGATGCACCAAGTCCCAACACATTTGTCAACTTTAGAAACTGTGAGACAGGCGCGATCTACGAACCGGTAACAGTGAACAATTCAACGACCTCCGGCACTCTTAATATGCCGCAGGCAACGGCATATTCAACAAATACTTACTTCATGGCAATTGAGGAACGCACCGGCATTTGTCGGCCCGCAGACATCGCTGAATCACTTGGAGTCACACTCGGCAACGGTGAACCGCTCCTGCGTGTACCTTCTTTCACCCTAGGAACCATGGAGATTGCGCCACTTTCCTTGGCAAATGCTTATGCAACTTTTGCAGCCCACGGTCGCTATTGCGAACCTGTTCCCATTCTTGAAATTCGAGATCGTGATGGAGCGAAACTCCCGATTCCCAATGGTGACTGCCGCCAAGTGTTGGAACGGGAAGTTGCTGACGGTGTCACCGTGATGCTCAACGGAGTCGTCGACGGATTCATCCCCGGACGAACAGGTGCCGCAATGAATCTGGGTGACCGGCCGGTCGCCGGAAAGACGGGAACCACAAATGAATCAGCGGCGGTCTGGTTCGCCGGCTTTACACCTCAAGTCGCCTCAGCCGTGTGGGTTGGCGATCCGCGCGGAGGTTACGCTTTCCCTCTCAAAGACATCACCATTAATGGGACGTATTACCGACAGGTTTACGGTGGGACACTCCCCGGTCCTATTTGGAGAGAATCCATGTTGGCTGCATCTGCCAATCTCCCAATTGTCAATTTTGACTTGCGCACCCAGTTCACGGTTGCGCCTTACGGAACGCTTTCGCCGGAACAACTTTCCCAAGAGATTTTCATTCCCGAAGGTGAAACAACTTTTGACAATTCCGATCCGGACTCACTCCAAAGGCCGGGTGAACCATCAAGACCTGCCGATGAAGTATTTGAGAACCCAGCTCCCTAACTGTTGAGGGCTTTCTTCACCAAACTCGCCACGAGCCCGCCATCGGCACGCCCTTTCACCTGCGGCTGAACAATTTTCATGACCGCACCAATCGCGGCCCCACCGGTAACTCCATTTCCGGAGATTTGGTCCACCGCTGCCGCAACAATTGCTTCCACCTCCGCCTCGCTTAACTGATCTGGCAGGTACGCGGAGATAATTTCGAGCTCTGCATTCTCGCGCGCCGCCAGCTCTGGGCGATTTGCATCCGTATAGGCCACAACGCTCTCGCGCCGCTTCTTTCCTTCGCGCGCAAGTACCGTCAGCACTTCTTCCTCTGTGAGAACCTTTGACTCTTTCCCAGAGACCTCTTCATTTGTGATTGCCGTGAGCACCATGCGCAGGGTCGCCGACTTGAGTTCATCACGCGCTTTGATCGAGGTGGTCAAATCAGCTTTTAGTTGAGCCTTTAGGTCAGTAGACATACGGGCATTGTTCCACTGCGTTGTGCCGGGTGGGAATATGGTCACATGGTTTCAACAATCAAGGCGCTGGGAGTGACCGCCGCCGCCGGCATTGGGGCGTTGACCTACGCACACCTTGAGACAAAGAGATTCACCCTTCGCCGAATTCATGTTCCCGTGCTTTCACCGGGCCAAGCACCAATTCGTCTCCTTCATATTTCTGATTTGCACATGATCCCCGGACAAAAAATCAAATCCCAGTGGGTGTCCTCATTAGCATCACTTTCCCCCGATGCCGTTGTGGCAACCGGTGATTTCCTCTCACATGAAAACGGTGTTCCCAGTGCACTAGAAGCACTTGATCCTCTTATGGACCTTCCCGGCGCCTTCGTTTTGGGCAGCAACGACTACTACGCACCAAGACCAATTAACCCGATTAAATACTTTTCTGGGCCAAGCCAACTCACGCCAACACGACAGATGTTGGATTGGGAACCCCTGGCCAGCGGCATGACAGGTCGTGGATGGCTCGACTTAACCAACACTCAAGTGGATTGGAAAGTAGACGGTCGACTCATCAGTGTCAAAGGTGTCGACGACCCACACATTGACCGGGATGACTACAACTCAATCACAAACGATTTCAATGGTGAAGCCGATCTCACTCTTGGAGTTGTTCACGCGCCCTACCTTCGAGTACTCGACGCAATGGCAGCGGACAACACCCAATTAATTCTTGCCGGTCATACTCATGGCGGACAGCTTCGGGTTCCGAGCTACGGAGCCCTCGTAACCAATTGCGATCTTGATACCAAACGGGCACGCGGACTGTCCAGTCACCACAACTCTGCGCTCCATGTTTCTGCCGGGCTGGGGTGTTCGCGTTATGCACCCTTTAGATTTGCGTGTCCGCCAGAAGCGACCCTGATCACGCTCACTTCCCGGGCATAAGTCTTTCGCGATCTACACGGAGAACTTGGTTACCTTGTGCGGTTTACTCTCACGTGTGTATGTCACCCACTCACCCGCCTTGACACCATGTTTAAAACTCCCCGAACGCATCAGGCTTCCATCAATTCGGTACCACTTCCAAGCGCCATGTAGTTCACCCTTTTTCATGGTGCCTTCAGCTTTCAGCTTCCCAGACGAATAAAACTCTTTAAACTCCCCGCTCTTTTTGGGAAAACTTGCATTGATCTCGACGATTCGATACCGAATGATTTTCTTTATCAAGGGTGCTGGGAACGCTTCATCTTTTGCAAACTTCAAGGCACCCTTTGTTGCCCGATACTTTTCTACCTCTGGTCCAAATCCTTCAAATGGTGCACCAACTCCGGGGAAGATCGTGTTGTGATTCTTAAACCCCGCATAGCTCAGTACCAAAACTCCGGAGATCCGAATGCTTGGCATTCCCCACGCAATTACTTCCTCACCGGTGGGTAACGCAGCGACGATGGCTGAGCGGACTGTTTGAAGGGCTGATCGTTGTGGGGCGTCAAAACCCTTGAGATATCTGGTGACATCCGCGGTGCTCATATTCGCCACCTTTCATGACCAGGACAACTTTGTGAATATATTGCCCTCGGGTCACCGAATTATTCATCAAACTTTAGGCTCGCTAGACTTGGGGGGCTCAATCACACTGCTCGATGAAAGTGATTCTCGAAGCAGAAAAATACTCGATTATTGCGGGGTGTGGCGCAGCTTGGTAGCGCGCTTCGTTCGGGACGAAGAGGCCGTGGGTTCGAATCCCGCCACCCCGACAAAATCTGTTAAGCGGCGTTGCCTAAAGTTTCAGGGTGATTGATCGAAGGCCGGTCCGTAGTGACCTAGGACCCACAACTCGGGAATACGTCAAGTCCATGGGATGGCGGTCGGTCAACTTTCACACCCATATCTCATTGGTCAATAAATATGTTTATGTGGAAGTGCCCAAAGCTGGTTGTGGAACGATGAAAGCAACCCTTGGCGCCCTGGAGGGTGCCCGACTCAATGAAATACACGCCCAACGTTTTTTGGACAAGCCTCACAATGGGGTGAAGTCTGGTGCACATGTGCGTCCTTATCAACTTCCCAGTGACCTGTTGGAAGAGGTATTTACCGGCAAGGACTACAAGCGTTTCACGGTTGTTCGTAATCCCGGAACGCGAGTGTTGAGCGGTTACCTAGAAAAAATCATGCAGGGCCTTCGGCAAAGTGAAGAAATCACTGAAGCGCTAGGCGGCAAACCTGCCGACGCAGTGACTTTTGAGGAGTTCCTCGGGGTGATCGCAGTCCAGCCTTCTCGTGAACAAGATCCACATTGGCGCAGGCAAAGCGATCACATCGGATTTGGTATTGTGAAATTCGATTCAATAATTCACCTTGAGGACTTAGACCAATCGTGGGATAAAGTCTCACTATTAACGAGTACGCCCGATCTTGACGGACAGTTTTACAGCAAGAAATTAACTCACGCAGGAACGCGAACCGACGAATACTTCACGCCAGGAGCAATCGAGTTGATTTCACAGATTTATTCGGCGGATTACCTGAACTTGCATTACAACACGTTAAACAAGTAGTTCGGCAATTTGAACTGCGTTGAGCGCTGCGCCCTTGCGGAGATTGTCGCTGCTCACAAAAAACACAAGCCCCGTTTTCCCCGGTGCACTCTGGTCTTGCCGGATCCGACCAACGAACGTTGGGTCGGCTCCTGCCGCTTGCAACGGCGTGGGAACGTCGGTGAGCACGACTCCCGGAGCGCCGCTAAGCACCGAGATGGCTTGTTCAGGAGTGATCTCACGTGAAAATTCGGCATTAATACTCAGCGAATGACCGGTGAAAACCGGAACACGAACACAGGTGCCCGAAACGAGAAGGTCAGGTAGACCCAAAATCTTACGACTTTCATTTCGTAACTTTTGCTCCTCATCAGTTTCTTCACTGCCGTCAGCAACTATTGAACCAGCAAGTGGGATTACGTCAAAAGCAATTGTGCGAACGTATTTTTCGGGATCGGGGAAGTTGACGGCGTTACCGCTATGTGTGAGTCCACCTACATCTTGGGTCATGGCGGCCTCAACCTGAGTTTTCAACTCTTGAACACCCGCCAGCCCGCTTCCCGAAACAGCCTGGAAGGTGGACACAACTAAGCGCCGCAAACCAGCAAGTTCATTGAGAACCTTGAGCGCCGGCATGGCTGCCATGGTGGTGCAATTTGGATTAGCAATAATGCCTTTCACCGCATTACTAACTTCCTGCGGATTCACTTCACTGACCACGAGTGGCACGTCAGGATCCATCCGCCAGGCTGAGGAATTATCAATCACGATCGCACCAGCTGCCGCGAACTTAGGTGCTAATTCCTTCGAGGTAGCACCACCGGCGGAAAAGATAGCGATATCAATACCTGACACATCGGCAGTTGCGGTGTCTTCAACTACGTACTCCCGACCCTTCCACACAATGGTCTTTCCAGCGGAGCGCGCCGAGGACATCACTCGCAATTGCTCAACTGGGAAATTCCGTTCGTCGAGTAATCGAAGGACCACGGCACCAACCTGTCCGGTTGCGCCCACAACTGCAACGTTTTTACCAGCCATTGTTTTAACGGCCCGTTCCGGCGTAGACAACTGCCTCACCATCAGAATCTAGTCCGAAGGCAGTGTGCAATGCCTCAACTGCAGTGTTGGCCAATTCTGCGCGAGTAACAATTGAGATCCGAATCTCAGAGGTTGAAATCATTTCCACATTGACTCCCGCATTTGCTAATGCAGTGAAAAAGTCTGCAGAAACACCTGGGTGTGAGCGCATACCGGCGCCGACGAGGGAGACTTTTGCAATCTCTTTGTCGACATTGAGTGACTCAAAATCAATTGTGTCTCGTGCCCCATTTAAAGCCTCCATCGCAGAATTCACTGAATCTGCGGGACAGGTGAACGTGACATCGGTTCGTCCGGTTGTCGTTGAGGACACGTTCTGAACAATCATGTCAAGGTTAACTTTTGCATCAGCTAACGCTCGGAAAATAGCCGCGGCCTCACCGGGTTTGTCAGGAACGCCGACAACCGTGATTTTTGCATCTTTAATGTCAGCGGCGACACCAGAAATAATTGGTTGCTCCACGAGCTTTCCTTCCTTGACTGCTTCAGCAACACCTTGGGCTGAAAGAACCCAGGTGCCCTCTTGTTGTGAAAATGATGAACGAACATGTATCGGTACATTGAATCTCCGGGCGTACTCAACGCATCGCAGATGTAAGACCTTCGCGCCAACTGCGGCAAGCTCCAGCATTTCTTCATAAGTGATGAAAGCAATCTTGGATGCCTTCTTAACAACTCGCGGATCAGTTGTGAAGACTCCGTCAACGTCTGTATAAATCTCACAAAAATCTGCTTTGAGGGCTGCGGCTAGCGCAACCGCGGTGGTGTCCGAACCCCCACGACCCAGGGTCGTAATGTCTTTCGTGTCCTGCGCAACCCCCTGGAAGCCAGCAACAATCGGGATGGCGCCATTCTCTAAAGCCTCTGTGATGCGTCCCGGTGTTACATCGATAATCCGTGCGGCGCCGTGTGCGGAATCAGTAATTAAGCCGGCCTGGGATCCGGTGTAGGAGCGCGAAACGGCACCCAAATCAGAAATGGCCATTGCCAGAAGTGCCATCGAGATTCGCTCTCCGGCAGTGAGCAGCATGTCCAACTCACGCGCAGGTGGCAACGGAGACACCTGTTGGGCCAGTTCCAACAGTTCATCGGTTGAATCACCCATTGCCGAGACCACTACGACTACTTCATGGCCAGCTTTCTTCGTGTCAACTATTCGACGGGCAACGCGCTTAACGCTCGCGGCGTCGGCGAGACTCGAACCACCGTACTTTTGAACGATTAGGGACACGGACAGAAGTTTAGTCGCAGCCGGTATCGTAGGTAATAAGCGCCAATCGGGAGTGGGGAGCAAATGGCCAGCACATATGCAATCTCGGCGCATAAAGTCACCAAGAAATATGGGAATTTCACCGCACTGGCCGGTGTCTCATTACAGGTGGCTACCGGCGAATGCCTTGCCCTACTTGGACCAAATGGAGCCGGAAAGACCACGCTGACCGAAATTCTCGAAGGCTACCGACAGCGCGATGGCGGGGAGGCGGAGGTTCTCGGCGTTGACCCGGGGAAACCAACCGGCGCGTGGAGGGCAAAACTTGGGATCGTTTTGCAGAATGCAAGCGACATGGCAGACCTCACCGTTGAGGAAACGGTCGCTCAGTTTGCCCGTTACTACCCCAACCCAGCCGATCCCGAACTCGTGATTGCCGCAGTCGGTTTGACCGAGAAATCACGTTCACGCAATGGAAAACTTAGCGGTGGACAACGACGCAGACTCGATGTTGCTCTGGGAATAATCGGCAACCCTGATGTGCTTTTTCTCGATGAACCGACGACGGGTTTCGACCCCGAGGCTCGCCGTGAATTCTGGGTACTGATCGACCGACTCAAATCTGAAGGCACCACCATTCTGCTCACAACCCACTATTTGGACGAAGCCCAATACCTTGCAGATCGAGTCGCGGTGATTGCACGGGGACGCATTGTCGCTGAAGGACCACCCGAAGCAATCGGTAACCGAAGTGATGCAATCGTGGGTTGGAGTGAAGACGGACGCGAGATGAGTGTCCCCACCAACGAACCCACCGCATTCATTGCGCAACTCGGACTCAGGTTTGATGCCGAAATCCCCAACCTCTCGGTACGTCGGTCCAGTTTAGAAGACGCGTACCTTGAGTTGATCGCCCAAGACCGTGACCTCAACGGTGGTGATCAAGCATGAACCAAAATCTCATTCGCACTGTCCCAATAAGCGCGTTTACCATGGGCATTGGTCGAGTCGGAATTGAACTAAAACAATTCTTTAGAGACCGCGAATCAGCAGTTTTCAATTTCCTTCTACCCATGATCCTGTTGGTAATTTTTGGTTCCGTATTCAGCGGACAGGTACTCGGTAACTCGGGTATCACATTTTCGCAGTACTTCGTAGCAGGAATGATCGCCTCCGGAATTCTTTACACGTCCTTTCAAAATCTTGCGATTGCAATACCGATGGAACGTGAAGACGGAACACTCAAGCGCCTCCAAGGAACACCTTTGCCACCCGCCGCATTCTTTATCGGCAAAATCGGCATGGTTTTTGTTGCCTACATAGCTCAAGTCACCATCTTGATCGCGGTGGGAGTCCTCTTGTTTGGGATCGATATTCCCCGAACACCCCTTGCAATCTTCACCTTCATCTGGGTGAGCATTCTGGGACTGATTGCTTTCACCCTGCTCGGGATTGCGTACTCGGTTGTGCCTAAACAAGGACGTGGCGCCGCCGCTTTGGTTAGTCCAGTTGTCCTAGTTTTGCAATTCACATCGGGCGTGTTCTTTGTTTTCAGCGACCTGCCGCAGTGGATGCAGTCCTTCGCATCACTATTCCCACTGAAGTGGCTCACTCAAGCAATGCGAAGTGTCTTTTTACCCGACTCCGCAGCCGCCATGGAAGTGAGCGGTTCATGGGAACTGGGCATGACCGCAATTGTTCTCGTAATCTGGATTATTCTCGGCGCCCTGCTCGCTACCTTCTTTTTCCGATGGACACCGCGAGGTAAGAACTAAGAGCCAACCGTTCGCCGACCGGCGAATGCGCGACCTAAAGTAATTTCATCGGCGTACTCCAAATCCCCACCAACAGGAAGCCCACTCGCGAGTCGCGAGACGGTCAAACCCAACGGCACCAGCATTCGGGACAGGTACGTCGCGGTGGCTTCGCCTTCAAGGTTGGGATCAGTTGCCAAAATGACCTCGGTAACACTTCCATCAGCGAGGCGGGGCATTAACTCTCTAATCCGAAGGTCGTCGGGACCGATGCCGTCAATCGGATTTATTGACCCACCAAGAATGTGGTACCGACCACGAAACTCACGCGTCTTTTCAATTGCCACAACGTCTTTGGGTTCTTCCACAACGCAAATCACACTGGGATCACGCTTAGGGTCAATACAAATTCGACACTGTGTGCTCTGAGCGACGTTCCCGCAGATCTCACAGAACTTGACTTTTTCTTTGACTTCAAGCAGTACTTCAGCAAGACGCTTCACATCTTCAGAGTCGGCGCTCAAAATGTGAAATGCAATGCGCTGGGCACTCTTAGGACCAACACCCGGCAAACGTCCCAGTTCATCAATTAAGTCTTGAACAATTCCCTCATACATGTGAATTAACCGTTCTCAATCTCACCTATTGACACGCCACCCAGCTCTTTCGCGATCAGGTCAGCGCCGGTTACTTCCTCCGAAGCGGAGTCATCCATTCTGGGAGTGTCATCCTCTTCGACCTGCGTGACAACCGCACCCCCACCGATAGTTCCCATTGCACCCAACACAACATCGATCTTTGTATCAACCTGCAATACGTCAAGGATTGCCTGACGCAATCGCTCGTCATGTCCGCCAGATTTCACATTGTTGTAGCGGCCCGAGTCCTTGACACCAACTGCCAAGACACCGTTCTCAAAGGACAGCGGTGTTGACTCGGTGAAACCCATCCAGGCCACCCGCGAATATTTCAGTAGCGCATCCATGACCGCGGGCCACATGACGGTAAATGAAGAAACATTTGTAGTACCAGGATTCGAAGCAGGAGCCGGAGTGACCACTTCTGCCACAGGCGTTTCCTGCGGTGCAGCATCTTTTGGCTTACCCGGCTTCTTGGGTGGCGCAGGGATACTTACTTCAGCCTGTGCGGGTGCGGGTCCGGGCGCGGGTCCGGGCGCGCTTGCGGGCGCACTCACTACTGGGTGACTTACAACTCCAGTGCGTTCTAGTTGCTCAATACGAACCCGCAGCCCATCGGTTGAATCATCGGTTGCCGGTAGGAGGAGTTTTGCCATGAGTAATTCAAGTTGAAGTCGAGGCGCAGTCGCGCCCTTTATGTCACTCAGCGCGCGGTTAACGAGTTCGCCAGCGCGCGCCAACTCAGCTGCGCCAATACGCGATGCTTGCTCCACTTCGGTTGCAATCACGTCTTCCGGTGCATGAATTAATCCGCTCTCCGCCGCCCCCGGGATGCTCTGCAAAACAATAAGGTCACGGATTCTTTCAAGCAAGTCAGTGACGAATCTTCTTGGTTCATTACCGGATTCAATAACACGATCAACAGCGTTAAACAGTGCGGCACCGTCACGATCGATGAGTGCGTTGACTGTTTCATCCAGCAACGCTGAGTCAGTCATGCCCAACTGGAGTACTGCTTCTTGGTAGGTCACACCCTCTGGACCGCAACCAGAAATAACTTGACCAAGAATTGAGAGTGAGTCGCGAACACTCCCGGCTCCGGCGCGGGCGATAAGTGCGAGCGCTGCGGGATCAGCAGGGATGTTTTCACTTGCACAAATCTTCGCCAAATGTTCTTGCAGAATTTTGACGGGGACAAGACGGAACCCGTAGTTGTGAGTGCGTGAGCGAATCGTTGGCAACACTTTGTCTGCCTCTGTTGTTGCAAAAATGAAACGCACATGCTCTGGTGGTTCTTCAACCAACTTAAGCAACGCATTGAAACCAGCCGTTGAAATCATGTGTGCCTCGTCGATTATGTACACCTTGTACCGCGACTTCGCTGGGCCAAACATTGCGCGTTCCCGCAAATCACGGGTGTCATCAACTCCACCGTGGCTGGCGGCATCAAGTTCAATAACATCGATGGAGCCTGAACCCGTAGCCGATAGGTCAATGCAACTCTCGCAGACACCACATGGATCAGGAGTTGGCCCCTGCTCGCAGTTCAAAGAACGAGCCAAAATTCGTGCTGTTGAAGTTTTTCCACACCCACGGGGACCAGAAAGCAAGTAAGCGTGGTGCATCCGATTGTTTTCCAAAGCCCTGCGCAGTGGTCCCGTTACGTGGTCTTGGCCAACTACTTCACCCAATGTCGCTGGGCGATACGACCGGTAGAGAGCCATATGCGATGCGGCGGGGGACGCCGTTTCGCTCTTTTTTGCCACCCCGCCACTCTACACAGTCACTATGCGGGGCAACCCCAATAATGACGCTGCCCGGCTTCCTGTTAGGAAAGCCGGGCAGAGCGTTGAAATGCCAATTAGTCAGCCAGGACGAATGCACCCTTGTTGCTGACCACAAGGATTTCGACAGGAACCTCCGTGCGGTTGCCAGTCTTTTTCTTGAATGTAATTGAACCTGTGGCTCCCTCGTAGTTCTTGGTTGCAAGAACTGCGTTCTTGAGCGCCTTGTAGTTCGTGGTACCTGCCTTTTTCATTGCTGCAGCGAGTACATAGACAGAGTCATAGGTGAAGCTGCCCCAAACGCCTGGCTTCTTTGCGAACTCTTTGATGTATGCCTTGGTGTACGCCTTAGCTGTAGGCAATTGAGGCGCCGCGGGAACACCACTGAAAATGCAGTGCTGTGCGGCTGCAAGCCCAGCCTCTGTCACAAACGCTGGGTCAACATTGGCCAAACCCATGAAGCATGGAGTTGTTGGCGCCGTGCTCAACAGCGCTTTGGCGATGATGGCACCTGATGGATAGTAAGTGCTGGAATACACCATCCCTGGTTTTGATGCAATTGCTTGAGCAACCTGTGCGGAGTAACTTGCACTGCCTTCGGGGACTGAAATTTGAGTAACCGAGATGCCCTTTGCCGTCAGCCCTGCTGCAGTCTGGGATGCAATTGAGGCCGTGTAGTCGGAAGGATCGACCAGCATGACAACTGATTTCACACCCGTTGAGCTGATGTAATCGATTTCAGCAGGTGAGATTTGTGAGTTCATCGGCTGCGTGGTCGCGCCAAGCCCTTGGGTTGCCAAGGACGAAGTCATGCGCATCGGGAAAATCTTGTTTTTGACATAGATTGGCAGGTTCACAACACCAACACCCGAGTTGTACGGACCAACGACTGCGTCGGCGCTAGCCTTTATCGCTGCCGTGACGGCCGCTTCGGCTTCGTCAGGATTTGCTTGGTCATCGATACCAACAATCTTAATTTTTTCGCCGAGGACTCCGCCAGCAGCGTTGATCTGCATGGCTGCGAGTTGAGCCCCACGCAGTTGGTCCTTGCCGTTATTGGACTGATCACCCGTGAGAGGTGCTTCGAGTGCAATGACGATTTCGCCCGAATGCGTAGCTTGGGCGGGAAGCACTGACACCCCAAATGCCAGGGTCGAGGCTAGAGCCACGATTCCTGCGGTCTTGAGTACATGGAGGTTCATAATTTTCCCTTCGAGGAGTGTCGTTTTTTGGCGTTGCGGTGAAACGAAGCAGGTGAACACATGGGACTCCCCGCGCACCTACCAGAGCCCACCTGCCCTTGCTGCCTTCCGGCCCTGGGGGATTCAGCGAGATGACACCGCGCGGGGAGTCAAGGAAGAGGTTACGCGTAGGGCAGTAATTCCGCGCACAGTGGTTACGGGTAACCTCCCCCACGGAGGATTCGCCTAGTGGCCTATGGCGCTCGCTTGGAAAGCGGGTTGGGTTAACGCCCTCAGGGGTTCGAATCCCCTATCCTCCGCTCGAAGGTGGGTAATTCCCCGTTTTTTAGGTAAACGGGGAATTACCCACGGCGAAAAGGATAAAGCCCTCATCCTCGGCCAGACTCAACCTTCAACTGAAACCAAAGCTGTGCATCCAATAACTTCCATTGGCCCACTGTCATATCCGCGTTTCTTATCTGCTGAAATAATTGCATTTAATTCCGCAGTTATTCGACTTTTTGCCGAAGCAGCAATCTTAGTAAATGGGCAGACATGTGTTGGTGGGCCACCGGAATTAATTAGTAAACCAAACTCAACCAACCCAATTCCTGGGGTGTAACGTTCATCAAAGTCACCCACTTTGGCAATTGGCTGACCCGCTTTTACTTGATCACCTTCCTTTACTTTCACGTCAATTACGTGTTCTACTCCCCAAATATTTTTCTGATCATTTTTTGCAGCAATCATTATGTTGTAGTCATTTGAATAAAGTTTTGAAATTTTTATTACTGTTCCAGTTTTAATTGCGAGGACATCCGTACCAAGTGGTGCATACAGCCCCGGTTGTGGGTTAATTGATCCAGAACCAACCGCTCCTTCACCTCGTGGGCCAGTGTCAAAACCAAATGGAACGTAAGTTAATCCTTTGCCCTGGCCTGCACCCTTTAAATCGACATTAAGTGGAGCGGTTGCATTAATCGGAAGTGATTCAATTTCATCACCGCTTGAGTTTGAAGTTGCGGTTGGTTCTTTCCCCCCAGAAACACCCTTATTCCAGATCAATTTACTGCCCGATTTAATGCAGGTAAATTTCTTTTTTCCGACGTAAGCAACCTCGTTCTTAACTTTACATGTTGACCCTGCAATTGGCGCAGAATTTGCCACCGGCGAAATGCCAAATGCTAATAGTAATGACGTGATTCCAATTGCTATTAGGGCTTTTCTCATGCCGAAATATTATTGATGCATATAAACGCATGTCAATGCATTCGGGTAAAATTAAATTCAACACCAATGTGATCAGTGCTAAGTTGCCGTTTATGACCCGTTCACCTAAAAAAACGGGAAATTACCCAGGCTGAATAGGAAAAAACCCCTATCCTCCGCTCGAAGGTGGCTCTGAATAAATTCTTCACTAAGGTCTCTGACTTGGCGAAGTATGAAGCAGTAGGTCTTTCAACGACGTTTACAGTAGTCACTGTTTGCATCCCCATTAGAAAATGGCAGATTTAATACTCTTGCACGATCTGAATCAGAAAAGTAGTTTCCCTCATACCAGCAAACAGAGTAAAGAGCGTATTTAACATCTGCATTTGACTTAAAGCTTGAATCAAGAGCCGGATTCTTTTTACGCAAATCCACTATTCCTAAATCCATGAAAGTGCCAAGGGAATCAGGGGACGCCGGTGGCACCATGCCGACTTCAGATGCAATTAATTGGTCTTTCTTGATAAAGATGCCCGATAAAAAGCTTTCACGCGAGTCATTTTCAATTGCAGGTGGGATTGTATTTAAAATCTTCATAATTGAATCTGATGGCTCTAATAGATGACCAAGTCGAAGCAGAATCCCGCACGGGTGAATAATATTGATTGTAAATTGATAATTACCTTCAGAAATATACTGGGCAGCAGCAACAATCTCACCATCAAAAGGTGCTTTAATGGAGATCCCCTTTACAACGCCTCCAAATTCAGACCAGCGAAGACCGCCATGTGGTTTGTAACTTCCACCTCGGATTTGACCAGGTTGAACAATCGAAAGAACTTTTGAAAAATCTAATAGCTCCCCGGTTGGAATCAATGGGGATGGACATTGAGGAACACTTCCTTGAGAGATCCACTCTTTACCATCAAAGCGCCAAACAACTGGAGTTTTATTGGAAGTAGAGGCAGGGGCTGGCTTTGTAATCCGCACGCCCTTGCTCCAAGTTAATTTGTTTCCAGATTTAACACACTTATATTTGAACCCTGAGTCAACAACTGTGTTACCTAGTTTCTTGCATTCCCCTCCTGCTTTGACAGCTGCGATTGCGCTAGGCCATAAGAGAGAAAGCACCAAAGAAGCGAGAACGATAGAAACAAAATGGGCTCGCTTCATCCCACGACCTTGCATCTTTATCTTGAAAAAGTCAAGCAGTCGCAATCGATAATGCGTGCTAGGTTGCATTTATGACCCGTTTACCTAGAAAACGGGGAATTACCCAGGCTGAAGAGGACAAATCCCCTATCCTTCGCCAGAGCAAGCCCTCGCCTCCTCAGGCGAGGGCTTTTTCGTGCTTCTCCGAACTCCCGATGAATATCCCCGCAATGAATACCGCGCCGGCCAAAACTGCAACGGTGATTGTGACAACTAATGGGGGGCCATAGGACCAGACGATGTCTGCTGAGAACAGGCTACTGACACCACGTGATCCATCCACTGCAACAGATGAATAGCGGTGTGCGTTGACCCAAATAGCCAAACTGCTGGAGATCCAAAGTCCACAAGCGATCAGGGTCACGGGAACTCGCTGAATCCGAATAGGTTTCTTGACTCGCTCAGGAATCATCACCGTGGCAATCAGCACTGCGAAGAGCGGTAAGAGGTAACGGGATTGCACTACCTCGCCAACTGCAATTCCCTGGGTTTGCATAAAAACCAATGGAAAACCAATAAAGGCAATGAAGGTGACGGTCAGTGCAACCGCTTTCTTCGCCCACACGTGCGAAAGTCCTACATAGGCGATAGCTCCGATGACAAGAAGACCAATAACTGAAACGAATGCAGGGAGCGCAGTGTCATTCCACCCCAGTGGCCAACCGCCCACTATCCCCTGCACCAGATTTGGGAACTCCACGAGATTGGACCACAACAAGTTCGAGCTCTGTTCGGATGTACCGAGTTCACCGGAGGCTTCGATCGGAGTCACCATGAAATACGTCACCACTCCAGCAACTGCTAACACCAGCAGCAGCAGTGAAGCCGGAGCGTGACTGATGATCCTGCGCCTCCCAGCCAGGGCAAATACCGCAATGGTGACCACACTAAGAAATGCAGCGGAATCAACACGTGAAGACATTGCCATGATCGCGCTTATGCACATGGCCACCGCGATCACCCATGTACCCGGGGTTCGCCATGAACTTCGATAAAGCAACGCCAATCCAAACGCAAAGAAGTAGAGAGTCCCTGCGATCGCCCAGCCACTGGGATTAGTGGATGCCACCAAGAACATCCCGAGCGGAATAAACGTCACAGCGATTGCAACCAATGTTGCTTGGCGGATTCCGTTGGGAACAAATCGAATCAACGCAGTCATGAGTGCCGACACCACGAACACGCTAAACAACCGCATGAGATAGACAGATTTCTCTACGTCACTTCCCGTAAATACAGACATGACGCGGTAGTAACCACCCGGGTACAACTGGGCAATGTTGTTCACTCGATCGGTCAAGATCATTTCCGTGGAATTCAATTCACTCGCTGTGCAGTCACCGGTCACATCAGGTTTTGTCGCAAAACAAAATGCGGAATTCACGGCGCCCGCGGCGACAATAAATTTTTGCGGTACCAGGCCCGTGTCCTGGCATACCTGATCCCGGTCGCCTTGGGCGCACCAAATAGAAGCTAAGTGGTAATCATCGTCAGGAGCAGCTCCCACCGGAGAGGTTACTGCCCACGCGCAGCCTAATAAAAAGAATGAAATAGGAAGCCATACCCACGTCAAAGTCAACAGTCGGCGGCTCACAGTCTCAACCTACTGCGCTGTGAACGAAGTCCTGATGACCTGACCGCGAATTCACCGTGGCGGTCTAACCCAAGCCGCGTTTAGTGGAGAGAGGCTTCACCCTGAGGAAAAGTAATGCGGGTGCAGGCCATTGGCCTGCACCCGCATTAACACACTATTTCCTAGCTATAGACCGCAGCCCAGTCGCTAATGGTCATCAGCAGTAGTTGACCACCTTCGACCACATCTCCGAGTAACGCTAGAGCAGCCGCATTGCCCGCAAGATCTGGCCGCGAAGCCACGGGAGATGCGTGCACCTGTGCGTCAAGCAGGTAGTAACTTGACTTGTCCGTTGGGCTCGTCTTCAGCATTTCAGTAGCATCAAGAATGCCGCTTGACTCTTCATCTCTGGTGATGAAGTTCGTACCGCCCACCTTGAAGTACTTATCGACGAACTTGGCTACCGTGGCAACCTTGCCATCGGAAATGCGGTAGGCAAATACCCGGGCAACTTGGTCGTTGCCGCCTGGATCTTCCTGGATAAGGATATTTCCGGTGGCATCAACCGTCATATTGTCTGGCTTGCTCATGTAGGGAGCCTCGCTTCCGTCAAGGAGCATGGTGAGGGTTGCTCCCGCAAGCGGTGTCTTCACATCGTTGTAACGAAGACGCCACAGCGCTCCACCGTCACGGCTTACCGTGGGGGTAGCGGGGTTCGGCGCGGTCGCCTTCGGATCCTTATTCGACTCAGTGGTGACGAAGTAGTAGTCATTTGGACGGTTCGGGTCAAATGATCCATCTTCGACGCGTGCCATGACTGTTCCGGCTGCCTTAGCTGCAGCATTTTGCGCCTTGCCATTTAACGTGTAGTCAATTGGTTTGAAATTCACGTTAACCGCGACACCCTTGCCCACCGAGTTGCGGAATACGTTGTCATTGGCGATACCGTCAACCGACATTACGTAGAGCGAACCGTTGTTTAATCCGGCTTTATCTGTCCAGTGCCCTTCGGTTGTTTTGGTACCCGTGTACATCCACAGTTGGCTGTCAGTTGCCGAACCATCTTCGTTCGCCATTACCACCGTTGACATGCCGCTATTGGGCGCGACGATTAGGTTCTCCCAGGCAGCAAGCCCAAGGCGAGGCAGTTGGACAAGATTGCCCGAGTTGTCCATTGCGAAGGCCCGCGATTCATCGCTGCCCTCTTCACCGGTGAAGAACGCCGGACCGGTGTAGCCATAGGTGGTGACTTTGCCATCCTTGTCGGTCGTCCGATAGGCCAGCTCACCTGGCTGCATCATGTTCGCTGAGCAGAATCGGTTTAACGCTTTGGTGTGATTGGCGGTGCCATATTCATCCTTGGCCGCAGCGCCAGCAGGAGCCGTCGGCGTTGATGTGCTGTACTCGCCGGTTGCGTAGTTGTACCAGCTAACTGAGTTCAAGACATTTCGAGCAGCAGTTATCGCGCCATTTTTAATATCGTAGTTCAATGCGTAAATGGTTGACGCCGAGGCTGCGCCATTAGCATGTGAGAGTTTGGAAGCCACGGCGTTGGTGGCGGAAAACTCATGCCCGGTGAAGATGGTCAAGTTACCGTTTTTGTCCTTGAGTGCGCCCATGCCATCAGGCGTGCCGGGCCAGATGACCCCACCAAAGTTATCTCCTGAAGTAGCTAGGGCCTTAAGGCTTACTCCGGCAGCTACCGGCTCCATGTAGATAATCGTTGATTCGGCGCTCGCCGGGATGGCCAGCGTTATTGCGGTGATGCCAACAAGACCAGCTATGACTGGTTTCGAGATGCGCATATGGTGTTCCTTTCGGATTGGAAGTCCTCATCCAATATGCGGCGGGTAAATTTTAGAATTTTAAAAGCCCCAAGAAGACTTAAATCTTCATGAACAGACCGAGTCGTTCTCAACACCCCAGTTTTCACTTGCCAATTTTTATTGTGTTAGTTCAGAGGTCGAGCATTTCGCTAATCTGAATCACCGGGATTGAATCCGTGAAGTTTGGGATATCGGCTTGTGTCTCTGCTCCATGAGCGGACAGCGCAGCCATCAAGCTTTCCATGTCGTCGAAAAAGAGTTCCGCGATGACTCCGAATGTGGGTGTGCCTGCGCCGCCATCGGAGACACCTTTGAATACGCGCGCTTCGCGTTGGCCCATCGGCTCGAACAGCCGCTTGACAAGTGGGACATGCGAATTCACGTAGTAGTCCAGATTAAATGTCGTACCCGGGGTTAACGGATACAGGACAGAAATGACGAACATGTGTTCCTCCTTCGTAGGAATGCAGCGAACGTAATCTGCCACTCAGGTTGTGAGTGTAGCCCTATAGCGCAGCCATCAAGCCCTGAATTTGTACCGTTCTTGGCGATGGCGTGCCCGTGGGTTACGCTGCTGATTACTCCACGGGAGAACAGGGGGACAAGTTGTGAAACCATCATCTCGTCGAATGACCGCAATTGTGTCAGCAGCGGTAATCGCCAGCAGTCTTGCAGCATGCGATTCAGATACGCCCGAAGCTTCAGATGCATCGGATGCCTCCACCTCAACACGGTTAAAGGGAAGCGCTGTCAAGGGCGTCTCCACTCCATTGGAGAGCCTCATGGAGTCCGGCGCACCAGCAGGGATTGATTACCGATACACCGCCGAACACGTGTGGGCAAAGAAGTTATCTGACGGGATAGTGGAATTTGGGCTAACCAACTTCGCTCAATCAGCACTGGGTGACATTGTCTATTTGAATTTTCCACAACTTGGTTCCCCCTGCACACCTGATAAACCCTGTGGCCTCATTGAGTCAACGAAAACTATGACTGACATTTTCTTACCATTTAAGGGCACCGTCATGGAAACAAATACAGGATTGATCGGAAACGAAGAGAGAATCAACGGGGATCCTTATGGCTCCTGGTTGATTAGGCTCAGACCTGAAGATCCCGCCGCATTTGATTCGCTCAGCACAACTCCGAACTAGCAGACCGGGTCTGCCTTCAGCCCGAAGGTCAGACGAAGGGCGAAAGAATCCTCCGAGCCCGGCATTTGTACAGTTCTCCGCGGTGGCGTGTCCGAGCGGCCAAAGGAGCGCGCCTCGAAAGCGCGTGTGGGGGCAACCTCACCGTGGGTTCAAATCCCACCGCCACCGCCATTATTTTTCGAGGGATTTGGGAGGAAGCAACGCAAGTTGCTGACGGTTCCCACCGCCACATTTACATTCACACTCTTGGAGTGTGGACTAACCCTGACTCGGTGACTCTGAAGCAGCAGCAGATTCACTTGCTGACTCACTCGGGAGGACATCGGGAATTGGGCAGCCTGCAGGCGAAGCACTCGGTGATGGTTGCGCAAGTTGAGCAACTACTTCGGCGTCATTGGCCAGGTCGACAAATTGGGTGCCGAGGACAACGTCAATTCGTTTTCCGGCGCGACCATCATTTACCAGGGTTGCGCCAGGGAAGTGATACGACATGAGTTCGGCACTTGCTTCACCTTTGGGTCCGTAACGAATCTCTCCTTGGCCTTCAATCACTACACCGAGTGGATCGTTCTCAACCTTAGCTATCGGGAAACCACGAACACTAAGTATCTTGGATAAATCTCCCGCAAGACCAACCCGCTTGGTTGAGTTATAGACATTGACGTTTACTCGGGAGGCCAGCGGTAACACTTCAGCCGGAGTAACCATGATGGTGGTGCAGCCGGGAATGGATGTCGGACTACTGGGAGACGCGCTCGCATCAGCGCTATCAGTTCCACCGGAGCCCTTAAGTAGCGTGGCAATCCCAAATCCAATACCAAAAAGAACCAGCATCGCGACCAGAATGAGCAGGACGGTTAGCCAGAGCGGCCGCTGGGCGGGCCGGGTCTTGGGTCGGTTTATTCCACGGGTTGACATCGCGTTAACTTTACCGTTTCTCGCGCAAAAATTCTTTTAGTAATTGAGACGATTCACTCACCAGGACGCCGGGAATTACTTCGACCTGGTGATTCATCCGTGGGTCGCGAACTAGGTCCCACCGTGATCCGACAGCTCCGTATTCTTCATTCCAAGCGCCAATCACCAGCCGCGGTATTCGCGACATGGTGATCGCCCCAGCACACATCGGACACGGTTCCAGGGTCACATACATTGTCGAATTGAGAATTCGCCAGTCATTCAATTTCATTCCCGCTTCACGCAGCGCAAGAATCTCCGCGTGCGCGGTCGGATCCTTGAGTTGCTCGCGGGAATTCCCTGCGCGGGCAATCACTTCACCCTGGTCGGTAACAATCACTGCGCCGATAGGGATATCCCCTCTCGCACCTGCAAGCTTTGCTTGCTCCAACGCTTCACGCATAAACACTTCGTTCACTTGTTAATGATCTTCTTCCATGCAAGTTCGGCGCCAATGCGCTTGAAGATTTCCGAGATTTGTTGATCTGGTTCAAGATCAGGGTTTTCGCAGATCATCGATAAATCTTCTGCTTTCAAACCAAAGTTAGCCAAAATACTGAGATCGCCCACAGCTTCATACTCTTCGAGGTCCTCTTCCTGCCACTGCAAATCGATTAGGTCGGCCGCGTCTTCAGCAATATCCCAGTCAAGCAATGCAATGCCGTCACTGATGAATGCTTCCGTCTTTCGAGGATCACTCCGCAACAAAATAAAGAACTCACCCGACACTCCAATTACCGCGTATACGCCGCCTTCACCCGGGTATTGCCTGCATAGATCTAGCAGGTCATCAAGCACGATTGCTTGACGGGCGGGGACCTTAATCGCATTCCATATCCCCTCTTCCCGCCACAAAATGGCACTGTAATCAAGGTCTTCGATACGTACCTGTTCTGTTGCCATGTCTTAATAGTGACATGAGGCCCACGGAGAACGCGACCTCTATCCATTATTCATGGGTGGGTGCCGACATTGCACTAGTCTTGCCCGCATGCACACTCTTGTAATTGACCATCCACTCGTTGCCCACAAGATGTCGAGACTGCGCCGTGAGCAGACTTCATCGGCCACATTTCGCCTCCTGACCGAGGAACTGGTCACCCTGCTGGCCTATGAAGCAACGCGTGGACTGGAGGTGGGTGAAGTAGCAATCACAACGCCTGTTAGCCCCACAACGGGCCGGGAAATGTCTGAGCCCTTGCCGCTGGTCGTACCCATTTTGCGGGCCGGGCTGGGCATGCTAAATGGCATGATGCGCCTCATGCCAACAGCTGAAGTTGGGTTCCTTGGACTCGTCCGCGATGAGGAGTCCTTAACCGCATCAATCTACGCGGATCGACTGCCCGCCGACATTCACAACCGCCAGGTCTTCGTCCTTGACCCGATGCTAGCCACCGGCGGAACCCTCATTGCCGCAATTGACATCCTGTTGGAGCGCGGCGCCAAAGATGTCACTGCAATTTGTCTGCTCGCTGCACCTGAAGGCTTGGCGCGACTTGAGCAGGCTTATGGAGACAGGCCAGAAAACGTAACCCTCGTCATTGCAGGACTCGATGAACGACTCAATGAAAAGGGTTACATCGTTCCTGGGCTCGGTGACGCGGGTGACCGTCTTTACGGAACCGTGTAATACCTGCATTTTTTACGTGTCCTGTTTCTCATTTCTCCCCTCGTCCTTTAACCTTTAACCGTGATGCTCTCCATGTTCGTTCTCTGGTTAATCGTCTTTACGGGGATTGCTCGTAAATGGAAGTGGACGCCCGGGTTGGCTGTGCTGACCCTGGTCTGGACTCTCATCATTTTGCGCTTACATATGACCGACCCGATCCCGCTGAACTTTTAACCAAGATTTTCACGAGGAGCCGTCATGTCAGATAAGCAAACACTTACTATCGCCAGACTGATCAACATTGCGGCCCTTTTCGCACTACTCGGTGTGCTAGCAGGTTCACTGCACCTTCAGTTCGGTGCGGGCGAGCTGCCCTGCCCACTGTGTCTTGTTCAACGTTCGGCCATGATCGGCCTGGCCGTAGGTCCCGCGATGAATCTGCTCTGGGGCATGAGGGCCCGCCATTACGCCTTGAGTATTTTGGCCGCACTTGTCGGTGGAGCAGGGAGCGCCCGACAGATTCTGTTACACATTGCAACACCGGGTGATCCTGGATTCGGTCCAGCAGTCTTCGGTTTGCACCTCTACACGTGGGCTTTCATCACCTTCGTCATCGCGGTTGCCGGCTGCGCGGTCCTGTTGATGTGGAACCGACCATTTGACCTCGGTGACACGGGCGTACTTGGCACACGCCATTGGCATCGAACATTAACCCTGTTCATCACTATCTGGGGACTGATGTGGCTATTGGTTGATCTTCTCGTTATTGGAATCTCGATCATTCCACAATGTGGACTAGGGATGTGTCCCGATGATCCGCCTCCGGGTGCCGATCTCGGCGATGTCGTTGGCTGGGCACTTGTCTTGGGACTCGGAGTCCTAGCCGCAGTTATCGCCTACTTTGTTGAGCGCCGAATGGGCGAAAATAAATCACTTGCGCAATAAGGTCGAGAGGTACCGGTCGAAGATTCCGGCAACTTCGCGTCCACCGGGGGTTTTCACTCCGTAAACGGGTGTACCAAATCCTTCAGCTTGAGTGACCGCAATGCGCTCGGGCATAAAGGGCTTGAGAATTGCAGCCTTTCCGTAAATAGTTCCCAACTCGTCCACACGGTACTGGTGTTCCTCGGCAACTGAGCGCACTCGGTTAACCACGATTCCAGCAAGTTTCAGACCCGGGTTGACACTTTTGCGAATCTCTTCCACCTCTGCAACGGCCTTCTCGACTCCCTTGGTAGCAAAGTAGGAAGGCGTTGTAACGATGAGGGCAAAGTCAGAAGCGGCCAACGCCTCGCGGGTAAGCGCACCCAATGATGGTGGGCAATCAATCAAAACAAGATCGTAGCCTTCAAGTTGCTGCAATGCTTTCGCCAACTTTGGTTTGAATACTGCTCCCGGCTGCGTCCATGAGTCGAATCGGATCACACTTGGGTGAGAAGCCAACACGTCAACTTCACCCGGACCTATCTCCCAATCACAGGGAGTCAGCGCTGCCTCAATTTCAGCACGCGTGGGGTGCTCGAGGACATTGGCCACCGATGTCTTGGATGGGTGTGCTCGCAAAATGGAGGTTGCATTGCCTTGGGGGTCAAGGTCAATCACGAGTGAGGCCAGACCGCGGGCCGTTGCCGCCCCCGCCAGACCCAAAGTTACCGATGTTTTACCGACTCCACCTTTAAGACTCACAACACTAATAACGGGCATGGGGCTTATCTTTCTGGGTTCTCAAGTCGAGCGCAAGCGACCTGCACAATCTGGGTCACCCAACTAATTGACCCTTTTGAGAAATTCTGGCCCCAGAAGGTAGTGTGAAACCATGCTCCTCGCCCTTCCCAAATACACCGCCGTCACAGCCTGTATCGGTCTGATCGCTGGAATTACCCTCGCTGCCACCCCCCTTCCCAGTGCCCGCGCCTCAGAGGCGGTCGCGGCCACGGTCGGCAACTGCTTCGACTACAAATCCAGTGGGACAAAGGACCAGGCGGCGAGTGCTCCGGCAGTTGAGTGCGCCACGCCACATACCGCGCAGACCTACTGGGTGGGCGCTTTGCCAGAGAGTTTCGGTGTTCCTGAGAAAGCCTCAGCAGCCCGCCGACTCAAGGCGACCCAACCCTGCACGGTGAAAAACATCAATGCTTTCGTGAATATTGCGGATCCAAAACTGCCGACTCGATTGCAGAGCGTCTCAATTTTTCCATCAAAAACACAATGGGGTGCGGGTCAGCGTTGGGTTCGCTGTGATGTTGTCTTTCGAGAGGGAAAGAGCTACAAGCAGCTGTCAACAACCATGGCCGAGTTCGTTGCCGCAACCCCTTCAAGCCAATTAAATTTTTGCACATCAGCAGTTCCTGGGAATAGAACGACAAGCGCCTACCCGTGCACGAACGTCAACAAAAACTGGATCATGATCCTTGAACGAAATCTAGGAACAACTCCGACTAAAAAATTCCCAGGTGCGCGAACCGTGGAAAATCAAACAAAACGGATTTGTGAAAATGCAGCCAAGCCCTACGTCACATTAAAGAAGTACTACCCGTGGTGGGCAATTTGGCCAGATTCAGCCGGCTGGTCCCGCGGTGACAGGACGGCGCAGTGTTTCGTTCCTTATAGCGAATTTGTTAGGAACACCGTCAGTCAATAACGGGTCTCTTGGGGCCAACACCCCAAAAGATGTAATTCCAGAACCAGTCAGCCATTACCGAAATTCGGTTTCGACCTCCCGCAAGATAGAACACATGCAACCCTAACCACGCAAACCAAGCGATCGTGCCGTGTAACTTGATGCCGTTTGGCATTTCAACAACAGCACGGCGTCGACCAATAGTCGCCATCTGGCCCTTGTCTTTATAAGTGAATGGTTGCGGCTCTTCACCTTTGAGTATTTTTTCGATACCAGCCGCTACATAACGTCCCTGCTGCATAGCAACGGATGCGACCATGGGTAACGGGCGATCGTCAGCATCAACAACATGGGCCATGTCTCCTAACACCCAAACATTGGGTTGCAACCTAAGTGTGTCCGAGACCATGAGTCGATTAGATCGATCTGTATTCCCTAAAACATTCCACTCGGCCGGTGCCGCCACCCCCGCCGCCCAAATGATGGTTCCCGCGGGGAGAACCTCGCCAGACTTTAGGTGAACGTCACCGGGATACATGCGGTCAACCGCACTGTCCACCATCACGTTCACACCCAACTCTTCCAATTCACTTTTCGCATGTGCGGAAGACTTCTCCGCGAAAGAAGGAAGGAGCCTGGGCCCAGCTTCGACCAATGTCACCGCACCATGTTTGGCAACTTTAAGAAACTCACGGTGCATGCTTTTCTGCAGTTCTGCAACGGCACCAGCAATTTCGACGCCCGTGGGCCCTCCACCGACAACAACAACACGCAGTGATTCTTTTGGCTTTAAACCTGTTTCAACATCTTCATACGTTTGTAAAAGTTTGTTTCTGATAGCCCGCGCCTGATACAAATCTTTCATCTGCATGGCGTTTTCCTGCACGCCAGGGATACCAAATGTTGTTCCGCCACTGCCAACAGCTAAAACCAACTGATCAAAATAAAGGACCCGACCATCTTCTAATCGAATGTTATTTGCTTCCAATGAAACTTTAATTACATCACCACGAATGAAGTCGACACCAGGAATGGCCGAACGAACAGGGTAGGCAATGTCGTCTTCTGGCAGCCCGCCTGTCGCCACCTGATAAAGCAGTGGAGCGAACAGTTGATAGGAGTGACGGTCAATCACGGTCACGTGAACATTTTCCTGCTTTGCCAATTTAGCTGCGGCGGTAAGGCCGCCAAAACCCGCTCCGATAACTAGAATTTTTGTTTTCGCTATTTCAGACTGGGCATTCACTTAAGTGGGCTCCTTGGTCCAGGGTCGGGATAGAAACTTTCCCCGATGGACTCCGTGGCACTGAGACGCTCACATTGAGAATCTGTGAGTTCAATGCTCAATGAACGAATAATTGAGTCCACGGTTACCGGCTTCGTTGCACCCGGAATGGGAATCACAACCGGTGAAAGTTTCAATAACCAAGCAAGGGTGATCTCCTGAGCTGTTGAATCGTGTTCTTGCGCGACAGCAGCAAACTCACTGAATTGAGAGTCGACATTTTTAGCGTTGTCTGATCCGCCTAGCGGCGACCAGGGCAGGAAAGCTATTCCCAGTTCGGTGCATCGGTCCAATACATCACGATTCTCACGGTAACGTGGCGAGAATTCGTTTTGCACAGAAACAACACCACCGCTACCCGGTCCTCCCAAAATTTCGAGGGCTACCTCCAGTTCCGGCAGGATTACATTTGAAATTCCTACCTCCCGAACCCAACCGAGATCGCGCAAGGCCAAGATGCCCCGCATTTGATCGGTGTAGGTCTCGCGTGGATCATGTCGGTGAAACTGATAAAGATCAATGACAGAGACACCCAGTGCCGTCATGCTGGCCTCACACGCCGCCTTTAATCCTGACGAACTTCCATCTCGCATCCAAGTCTCACCCTCGCCGCGGGTAATGCCACCTTTAGTCGTGACAAGGATGTTCGCGATATTTGCCGGCCCGGTGTACAAGGACAGGGCTTCTGCGATCAACTCTTCATTGTGCCCAATTGTGTCCCATGTCGGCGCATAAATATTTGCCGAATCAATGAATGTGATGCCCGAATCGAGTACGCGATGAATGGTGGCAATTGCCTGATCGCGATGCGTCACCATGTCGCTAAATGAAAGGGGCATAGCGCCAAGACCAACTGCAGAGACCTGCCATGGTCCAAGTTGACGCTGGGGCAGGGGTGTAATGACAGCGTTCATAAGCGCAGTCTATCGCCCCAACGTTTATTGACGCCCGTCTGAAAGTTCGTCAGCGGCCTCAAGCCACTGCAACTCAATAGTTTCTTTTGACTCATTTAGGTCCCGAAGTTCCCTATCAAGTTGGGCAACGCGTTCAAAATCACTCGCAAACTCGAGCATTTGGTCGTGGATCAACCCAATCGAAGCCTCGAGTTTTGCCAGTTGGCGCTTATATTTGTCGGTCAATTTGCGAAGCTCCCGCTCCCTAGCAGGGGTCAACTTAGAGGTGCCCTTGCCCTCACCTGCACCACCTGAAGTGGGCTTGCCGGATGCCCCGGCCAGCATTTTCTTTCGAAGGTCCAAATACTGTTCAATTCCGCCAGGAAGATCTGTGAAGTTGAGGTCACCGATCACGGCAACAAAGTTGTCGCAGACCCGTTCTAAGAAATACCGATCATGGGAAATAATGAGAAGTGTTCCTGGGAAACCGTCGAGCAGGTCTTCCAACGCAGCCAACGTTTCAACGTCAAAATCATTTGTTGGTTCGTCGAGCACTAACACATTGGGCTCTGACATCAAGATCCGAGTCAACTCCAAGCGTCTACGTTCCCCACCGGAAAGTTCACCCACTCGCGTGAATTGTCCATCATGATCAAATCCAAGTCGCTGACACACTTGACTGGCGCTCATTTGCTTTCCTTTGCCCAGTTCAATGTAATTAGCTACGTCAGAGACCGTGTCAATAACAGTTTTACTCAGATCCAAATCAGCCAAATGTTGACTCAAGACCCCCGGCTTAACCGTGACACCCTCAACACGTTTGCCAGCAAGGAGCGGGATTTCACCAAGGATTGATCGCAACACGGATGTTTTACCGGCACCGTTTGGTCCCAAGATCCCAATACGACCACCCGGGGCGATATTCCACGTGATGTGATTAATCAGGGTTTTCGTCTCAAAACCTATTTTGGCGTCATGGAGTTCATAGACAGTTTTACCTAAACGAGCACTAGCAAACTCCAACAACTCGACTGCGTTGCGCGGTGGTGGCTCCGCTGCAATGAGTTCATTCGCTGCGTCAATGCGGAACTGTGGTTTGGTGGTTCGTGCGGGTGGGCCGCGGCGCAACCATGCAAGCTCCTTGCGCATGAGATTCTGCCGGCGCGCTTCACTCGCTGATTCCTGGCGCATGCGCTCGGCTTTCGCAAGAACGAAAGCGGAGTAACCGCCTTCATACTCTTCGACTTTGCCACCGACGACTTCCCACATGTGGTCACAGACTTCATCAAGGAACCAGCGATCATGGGTGACGGTGACGATCGCAATTTTTGGACGATTTTTAAGATGCGCAGCAAGCCAGGCAATAATTTCAACGTCGAGGTGGTTAGTTGGTTCATCAAGAAATAAAACGTCGACTTCGCGGATTAATTGCTCGGCCAAGTAGGCGCGGCGGCGCTCCCCGCCGGAAAGATCAGCAATCCTGCGATCGAGTTCCTCGGGTCCAAAACCACCCAATAGCGCCGTCAAGATCTCGCGGACAGCCGCATCACTCGCCCATTCATGTTCATCACGATCCCCCATCACGTGACTGCGAATTGTCGCGTTCTCCGCGCTAATCCCGACCTGGTCCAGTTCGCCGACCACAACACTTGCACCGCGGGTCACCCGACCCGAATCGGCAGGTTCTGCTCCAGCGAGGACTCGAAGCAAGGTGCTCTTGCCAGCACCATTGCGACCGACAACACCGATTCGTTCGCCTTTGCTCACGCCGAGGGAAACATCACTCAATAATGGGCGGTCCCCGAATGATTTCGAGACGTTTTCGCAGCTAAGCAGATTGACTTGTTGGGGGGAGGACACCGACACATCATGCCGATATCAATTATGTCCATGCATGGCGGACCAATATTGAGGCTAAATCGTGGGGATTTTGCTCACTCGAAATACGGGAATATCCCTTTCTATATTGCGCTCATACATGCGATATGAGGACCATGTATCACCAAGAGCCGCATAAATACGTGCTGCTTCCTCGCCGTGAACCTCGGTGAATTCGGCTTCACTCACTTCACCATCAATCTCAACGCGGCCTTTATTGTGTGCTTTCACGTTGAAAACCCAACCAGGGATTTTTTCCTGACCCGCATTAGAACCGGCAATTCCCCAGCCACCGAGATCTGGAACGGCAAGCAGGGGAGTTTTTCGCCACTCACCACTTTTTCGACCCAGGGTTGTAATCCACACGACCTGTGCACCACCGGGGAAGTGACGACCAAGTTTTCCACCACTTACCGAATAAACAGCACGGTGAAGAATCGTTGTTGTGCGCAGCGCTGTCCCCCACAAACGGTCATAAGCCTTAGAACCCACCGCTCAACCTTCCAACAATTTGCCGGCTGCTGCGTCAATCGCTACGGCTAACTCAAAGTCAAGAGTTGTAATTCCGCCAGCGGAATGCGTGCTCAGGGCAAAAATCACTTTGTTCCAACGAATATCAATATCAGGATGATGATCCAACCCTTCAGCGATCACCGCAACCGCATTAAAAAAATCAATGGCCGCGAGAAAACTTGGTGCCGTGAACTGTGAAGTAAGTGCATTTTCATTTCTCGACCAGTTCGCATTGAGATCAAGAAAAGACGTTATCTCTGACTGTGTCGCCAACTGTGGCATGAATCAACCTCCCTCAGGCTCATCAAACGTACCACCGGAAAGTCGGTCACCCCGGACTCGATCCGAGAACCCAAGAATTAGAAGCCTTTCCAATGACACCTTAGAAACCTGAATATTGAACGATTGCGATGGGTTTCGGCTTACGCAAAAAGATATTCTTGGAGAGCTTCGCGAACAATCTCGCTCGATGTCTTCTGATCGGCCTTGGCGCGTCGCTCAAGTGCCGCATGCAGCTCCGGGTCCAGTCTGGCCTGGACTGCCTTTGCAGGACCGTCGCCCATTGCGGGCCGGCCTCGTCCTACGTGACGCAGATGGGCGTCGCTGTAGCCACGTTCGGCCTCGTCGGCCATTCGTTCAACATCGGCCTGAGTGATTGCTTGACCGCCTGAGGCGCCAAGGACTTTCTTCTTAGTCATTGCGGTGTCCTCCCAGGAGTCGACGAACCGGGGGCTCGGGGTCGATGTCGTCGCTGAAGACAGCGTGAGCGATCGCGTGCCTGATGTCGGCATCCTCGATCCGGTGCCGTCGGGCACTGGCGTTGATGCCAACTTCACGCACTTGAATATCGTACTACAAAAATACCGGGACATGGAAGGGTGTCTTGCAGGGCTCGCGGTCAGCGCCCATTTGGTTTGCAGTGCACTGCACCCCAACGGGGCAGCTACACCCGCATGATCAGCAATGCCCAGACCACGCCAATCGGAGCCAGGAACCAGGCCAGACGAACAGAAGCCGCCACCACAGAGTCGGTGTACCCGTACAACACTGAGAACTGTGGGGGGAAGAACGCAGGGATACTGAAGGCGCCCAAGGCGAGAACAACCGCGATGGCCGGCGTGGGAGCCAGCAGGACCATCGGCACCATCAAGGCGATGCGCACGAGAGTGAGGATGACCCACACTCGGACACCGGGCCGCCACGCAATCTGCTGACTGGGGTGCATGACCGAGCCAATGAACACGGCCGCACCCGTAGCTGCCAGAACTGGTGCCGCAAAGTTAATGACTGTCCATGTCCACTCGGGAGCATCGGAGAAGTAGTTGAGCACCAGCCCAGCGATCAGGGCAATGAAAGGCGCCTCGTCGATGAAGGACGTGCGCTTTCGTTGACGGATGGGTGCGTGGCGACGCAGGATCCAGACGAATACTCCGAAAACGGCACGGGCTAGTCGGTCGATGAAGACCGCCACGATGACGCCAGGTCCGCCGGCGATCGCGTCTGACATCGGGACCAGCCAAAACCCGGGGTTGGGGATGGCGGACCACCCGCCCAGAACGGCATGCGCTGGCCGACTCGGCGATGCCGGTGTCAGAAGATAGGCGATGCCGATCAGCAGCACGCACACAGCGGTCACGAGCACCGGCCAAAGCAAGTCCGACCAGCCGCCCAGTTGCCATCCTGCTAGTAATGAGATGAGCGCGCTTGACAAGAGCAATTGGGTGCGAATGAAGACTCGCCACTCTGTCGCGAACTTGCCAGTTCGGGCAATCGCGAACCCCGCTGTGGCTCCGATTACGTAGGCAAGAATGATCGCGAGTGTCAAGAGGTGCTCCTTCGTGACGAAGTCATCATGACTGTTCCCGTCGCCCGCGGCCTGCCAACCGGAACCAAGGGAATGGTCGGACGTTAGCGCAATGAGGTGTGACGAGCATGACCGACATCAGTTTTCGCTGACTAGTCAGTCGAGTGGCTCGGGAGACCCAATTGAGGAACCTCTACACGCTCTCCCCACGGTATGAAGCTTTGACTTTCCTATCCAGGAATATGGCTTACATCAGCGCGGCAATGAACTCCGGTTTGTTCGCGGTGGGTCGCCCCGGGCTCGAACCGGGAACCTACGGATTAAAAGTCCGCAGCTCTGCCATTGAGCTAGCGACCCCGGGACTGGTGGGTATTTGGACCGAAATTCGGTCTGAAATTGAACCAATCGCCTGGGCAAGGTTATCTGTGAGCGGTGGTGAGTGAAAGGGGGCCTGTCTAGTTGCCATCACGACAAGACTTAAGCGCCAAAGCGGTAGAAACATCTCCGGAGATTCAAGTTTGTCACTGCACGCCAAAATTAATTCAAACCTTTTTTGCTCAGGAATTGCCTTATTTTGCTTTTGCCCAAGTTCTTGATTTCTGGCCCGTGGGTGAAGCAGGCATTTTTGAAGTCCAAATCTGAGAACTTTTCTGCGCTCTCCTGAGACTGTTTGTAATTCACGCAGAAGCCACTAAGTGCCCAGGTCATTCTTGAGGTCATATTGAAAATGGAATCACCTGTAATTAGCGTTTCACTTTCAAAATGTAGTAAAGATATGTGCCCGGCAGTGTGCCCAGGGGTGTGAATCACCTGCAATCCACCTGCTGTGTCAATGATTTCATTGTCCTTCAACTTATTTGTGATAGAAAAAGGTTCATAACTTCGTTCTGGAAGAATCTTCATTATTTTGCCAGAGAGGCGTGAATCATCTATTGGTGGCGTTTTACCGGTTGGAGGTAAATGAGAATCTTCTTCATGCATCATTACATTTTGAACTTCACATTCCTTGATCATCTGAGATGCCGCTCCAACGTGATCATCATGGGCATGGGTTAAGACGATATTGACAACATCACTCGGGTGCTTACCGATTCTTGCCAGATCCTTGATAAGCCTTTTGGAGGAACCTGCTAATCCGCAGTCAACGAGAGTGATTGAAGAATCAGTGTTGAGTAGTGCATATGAATTAATGAATGGACCAAGAGTTGGGAGTCGATATAGATTGTCCGCAATCCGAATAGCCATCAATAAAATATAACAAATATCATTGTTTCTCGCGGGTAATTCGGTGGTTCATCTAATGGATCTACTCTTCACATTCATTGACCAGGTGGTGCAGAGAGTTGTGAGCGGTGCGCGGGTGTTTAGACCTCGGCATTTGAACGCTATGGCAACTCAATCATGACGAGTCGCTCAAGTTGGGCGACGACGGAATCGAACGGAATCAGGGATTCCTGCGCTCGGGAGATCACCAGAGCTCCCTCGATCGCGGCGATCATCATTGGCGCGATCGCATCCGAGGAGGGCTTATTTAGACCCGATCTTTGGAGCAGCGCTGAGATTGAAGCCTGCCAGACGATGAAAACCTCGCCCGTCGCCGTGCGCGGACCTCTGTCACCTGCCACAGCGACTGCTGCGATAGCGCAACCCGACGTCACCTGCGAGGTCTCAAGAACGTTTCGCCACACGGCGGTAACCTCACGCACCGCATCGAGCGGTGTTGACGGCGCCAAACTGTCGAGGTAGGTCACAAAGCGGCTGCCGACGACCTCGACGGTCTCGCGCACGAGTTGATCCTTACCTTTGGGAAAGTGATGGTAGATCGAACCGCGCGGGGCCCCACTCTCGGCGAGCACGGTCGAAAAAGACGTCCCCTCGAGTCCCTCTCGGGCAAGGAGCCTGGTTGCTGCGGCGATCATGCGGTTGCGCGACTCCGAGGACACCTATGCGCCCCTTCCCCTTGACTATGACAATGTGCATAGTGTACAAATATGACGCTTATCATAGTTTATTTGTTGTTCGTTTAACAGCGCAAGGAGTTGCCGTGCTTGTAATCCCAATCCATACCCTCGAGCTGCCCTGCTCGTTATACGAGTGGCCGGCGCTTGGGCCTTGCGCGATCCAGTGGCCAGCGTGAGCACGAACCGTGCCGGCGGACATACCCCTGACGTTGAACCAATGACATATCAGGTAACTGCAGCCGACGGCTACCGGCTCGCTGTTCGCCGCTATTCGGCACCTGACCCACGCGCACGCATTGTGATGGCGGGCGCCACCGGTGTTCCGCAGGGGTTCTACCGACGATTCGCCACCCATGCAGCCAATGCTGGGTTCGACGTTGTCACGTTTGACTACCGAGGTATCGGGGATTCCGCGCCTGCCACACTTCGCGGGTTCCGCATGGATTACCGGGACTGGGGTCGTCTAGACCTCGCTGCCATCGTCGAAGACACCGCCGATGATCACCTGAGCACCCATCTCGTGGCCCACTCATTCGGTGGTCAGGCGCTCGGGCTGCTACCTGACCCTTCGCGTCTGCAGTCCATGCATGCCTTTGGCACAGGTACCGGATGGAGCGGGTACATGCCTCGACTAGAACGGTTACGAGTCCGCCTTCTCTGGGACCTCGCCGGACCCGTGATCACGCGCAGCGCAGGTTATCTCGCGTGGAGCCGTCTAGGTCTCGGCGAAGACCTTCCACTTGACGTGTACCAACAGTGGAAGCGTTGGTGCCGATACCCACACCACTTCTTCGAGGATCCTGACATAAGTTCTGAAATGATTGCCCTGTTCGAAAGGGTTGATGTTCCCATCGTGGCAATCAACTCAACTGATGACCGTTGGATCCCTCCCGGATCCCGGGATGCATTCATGTCCTTCTACGTCAATGCGAAGGTCACCACTCGCGATCTTCGTCCCAGCGCTCTTGGGGTGTCATCACTGGGTCACATGGGCTACTTTCGGGAAGAAGCCAAGCCCCTGTGGAATGACGTTCTTGCGGACCTAACTGATTGAATCCTGATTCCGCTGCTTGTATCACCGGTCCTGCGTTCTCAAACCCAGGGATAGACGCTCGCGGATAAGGGCCTTCACGTTCCTAGCGGTCGGTTCACTAACCTATTTAATGAGGGGAAATGAATTTCAGACCAGTCCCACGACCCCGGGACTGGTGGGTATTTGGACCGAAATTCGGTCTGAAATTGAACCAATCGCCGGGGCAAGGTTATCTGTGAGAAGTGCTGACTGCAAAGGGGCCTGTCTCGAGGCCATTAAGTCGAGATTTCACTTACAAAAGGTAGAACCACCAATATATCGGTGAATCGAGGCACGCTTACGCGAGAGAAGGTGTTGAGTGAAGTGAAGGTGTGAGCCGCTTTATAAGGCGGGTGGGCCAGCCAACCACGCCCACTCACCTGCCACCTACCCGGCAATAAGGTCTTTTGGAGCCATCCCTCCCGTGACAGCGGCTAGTTGTTCCTCGCTGATGTCGGCTTCAGGGTCAAGTAGGGCCGGCAGCGTAGTGGTGAGTTCAGCCGCATCACCTTCACGTGCACTGACCTTGAACGACTCCGGTAAATCCAGACCCGCAGCTGCCAGCACCGCTTTCGGGTCAGCAAGAAAACGTTCACGCGCATCCGCATCCGTCACCGCTGGGGCAAGAGCTCCTAAAAAACTTTGAGCATCCATAATTCCTCCGCATGATAAGTAGTTACCGGAACGATACACCGCGACAAACAATGGGGAAAGCAATCTTCATATCACTCAGTGCACATCCCCGTCCACACCACACACCACCAAGGCGGGCGGGTTAGCCAACCACGCCCACTCACCTACCACCTAAGTTGCATTAACGTCTTCGGGCCCAACCCCTCCCGTGACAGCGGCTAGTTGTTCGTCGCTGAGGTCAGCATCAGGGTCGAGTAGGGCCGGCAGAGTAATGGTGATTTCGGCTGCATCACCTTCACGTGCACTTACCCTGAAGGACTCCGGTAGGTCCAGCCCCGCAGCTGCCAGTACTGCTTTGGGGTCAGCAAGGAAACGTTCACGCGCATCCGCATCAGTCACCGCTGGGGTGAGCGCTGCTAAAAAACCTTGAGCATCCATGCATCCTCCACAACATTAAGTAGTTACCGAAACGATACAACGCATTAACCAATGGGGGGAGGCAATCTTCCTATCACTCCGTGAACGCCCGCCGACCCGCGCTCACCCCCCACCACCAAGACGCGTGGGTTAGCCAACCACGCCCACTCACCTACTATTTTAAAAAGCAGAACCTTGATCCACGACCCCCCCAGCCACCGCTGCGAGTTGTTCCTCGCTGAGGTCAGCATCCGGGAGGCCTAGGTGGGGCACGGTGATGATCAGTTCAGCCGCATCACCTTCACGTGCAGTCACCGTGAACCACTCCGGTAGATCCAGCCCCGCAACTGCCAGCACCGCTTTCGGGTCAGCAAGGAAACGCTCCCGCGCATCCGCATCAGTCACCGCCGGGGTAAGAGCTGCTAAAAAACCTTGAGCATCCATAATTCCTCCGCATGATAAGTAGTTACCGGAACGATACAACGCATTAACCAATGGGGGAAGGAATCTGCCGATCACTTAGTGAACGCCCGCCTGCACGCGCTCACACTCCACACCAAGACGGGTGGGTTAGCCAACCACGCCCACTCACCTACTACCTACACATAACCCTCTACCTACCCCCCCAGGCGTCGCAATCACAGCATCCACCAAAAACCCCCGCCAGCTGTTCCTCGCTGAGGTCAGCTTCAAGGTCAAGTAGGGCCGGCACGGTGATGGTGATTTCGGCTACATCACCTTCACGTGCAGTCACCGTGAACCACTCCGGTAAATCCAAACCCGCGGCTGCTAGTACTGCTTTCGGGTCGGCAAGGAAACGTTCCCGCGCATCCGCATCAGTCACCGCCGGGGTAAGAGCCGCTAAAAAACTTTGAGCATCCATACATCCTCCACATGTTAAGTAGTTACCGGAACGATAGTCCGCATTAACCACTTGGGGAAAGCAATCTGCGTATCACTCAGCGAACATCCCCGCCCACACTCCACACCAAGACGGGCGGGTTAGTCAACCACGCCCATTTACTTACCCTCTACCCATACAGATTCACGTGCCACCCCCAATCCATCGTTCCGAACCCCCGCCTACCGCTGCGAGCTGTTCCTCGCTGAGGTCAGTATCCGGGTCGAGTAGGGCCGGCAGAGTGATGGTGATTTCGGCTGCATCACCTTCCCGTGCAGTCACCTTGAACGACTCCGGTAGGTCCAACCCAGCAGCCGCTAATACTGCTTTGGGGTCAGCAAGAAAACGTTCCCGCGCATCCGCATCCGTCACCGCTGGGGTGAGTGCTGCTAAAAAACCCTGAGCATCCATAATTCCTCCGCATCGCTAAGTACTTAGCCAAACGATATAACGCATGCAGCGATTGGGGGAAGCAATCTGCTGATCACTCAGTTAGTCGTTCGCAGCGTCAGTGGTCGACAAGCACCCGACCTGTGAAGTTGAGGCTGAGTCATTGTTTTGCTCTAGAAAACCCGGTTTTCCTCGTGGCGCGTTCCAAAAAAGAGTTTTGGCGTTCCGGAAGCACTCAACGTGGGTCATTTTTGTGAGGGAAATTGAATTTCAGACCAGTCCCGCAACCCCAACGTACCAATGAATCCTATTGGCTGCTCACACGTGAATGAATCTGGTCCCGATGGCGATCAGGAATGGCTTATGAATGATCAAGGATTGATCCGTAGGTTCCAATCCGGATGTGAACTTACTGCTGAAACTGATGAACAAGCCGGGCTGCTGATTCAGGAGCGGTGGCAAAGAACATCGATGGTTCCACGAGTTCGAGTTCCAGAATGACCGGTTTGCCCTCCGAGTCTTCGAGCAGGTCAACTCGAGCGTATAAAGGCACCCCAAATCGTTGTGAGACGTAACCCATTACCGCCGTAGCCAATTCTCGCTGTTCCGGCTTTGGCTCACGGGGTGAAATGTCTTCTTTGAGAAATAGCCCATGTTCTTTCTCCCCCTCGACATTGGGTACAAGTAACGGGCCCTTGCGGATTGCGTGCGAGTATTCGCCACCAATGAAAAGTTGTGCCGTTTCGCCGATTTCGTCAACGGCCATCATGTATGGCTGCACCATAGCGGTTTTCCCTTGAGAAATAATTCGCTCAATTAATTCGTTCGCCCTGCTTGTGCAATCAGGATCGCTGGTTCTCATCCGCATGGTGTCCTGGCTGCCAGCGGAGACGGTCGGTTTCACCACGAAATCTCCGAGGAGTGGTGGCTCCCAATCACTGTGGGGGTCGGTGACGAATTGCGTCTCAACTATTGGGAATCCAGCAACGGCCAAATCTTTGAGATAAGTCTTGTTGGAATTCCATAAAATAATTTCATATGAATTCTGGATGCGAGATTGGTAGGTCTTTACCCAAGTGAGGAACTCGTCAAGCCGATTCGTGTAGTCCCACGTGTTTCGAACAATGATGTGATCAAAGCCAGCCCAATGAATTGTTGGATCAGACCAAATAGCCGGTGTCGCCTCAATACCTATCTTGTGAAAGAGCTCAACCAAAGGTTGGTCATCAGGATCAAGATCAGGCAGTTCCTCGCAGGTCGCGAGGGCTATGTGAGGGGACACCGGCAAATGGTACTTAGTCTTTATCTTTAGGAAACGACAACCACGATGTTACGGGTTGAACCGTCAGGATTCGTTACCGTGATTGTTGCAGTTCCTGCAGCAAGTGCCTTTGCACCTGGATTAAATATTGCGCTGCCGTCGTCGGAGCCTTGAGTGATTTCGAGGACATCGGCATTGTCGACCGCAATGACCGTGTTTACTGGATCGTCAACCACGATGTCGATCATGTCGCCAACAACTGCAGCCGCATCCATCTGATCAACGGTAATAATCACGGGTGGAAGCATCTGGGTTGACTCTGAAGCAGTCGCGGTATCGGTTGCGGTTTCCTCGCTGCTTGAACAACCGGCAAGAACTGTCACACCAAGGATGCCAATGGCACCAATTGCAGCGAACTTATTCATGGTTTTCATGTATTTCTCCTAAGTCGTTGGCCGTATTAGCCAGGTATGTGTTAGACGATTTAATGGAAGAATCGGTTCCACTAAATTAATGAGTTGAGTTGGTCAACACGAGCTGCATGCCGACCGCCTTCAAATGTAGTGGACAGAAAGACCGCCAAGGCTTCTTGAGCTGTTGTGGGATCGCTCACGCGGCCGCCAAAACAAGCAACATTCGCATCATTGTGTGCCCGTGAAAGTTGCGCATCTTCGACGGTGCGAATCACCACCGCACGAACCCCATGAATCTTGTTTGCGGCCATGCAGATTCCTTGACCGCTCCCGCACACGGCAACGCCTACTTCCGCTTCGCCCGCTGCGACCAACCTTCCGAGTTCAGCCCCAAACTCTGGGTAATCGGCGCGCTCTTGCGTGAATACCCCAGCGTCGTAGACCTCATGGCCCATCTCGAGCAGCCAGGAGCTCAAAGCACTCTTTAACTCAAATCCCGCATGGTCACTTGCTACTGCGATTTTCATGTACTTCTCCCAGCTACGTATTGCCTTCGCTCCGCCTAGCCTGCCATGACAGTATCCTGCCGTGAATGAACCCCTAAACAATGAATCGCGGCCCGGTAAAAAAGTGATCGTTGTCGTGGGAAGCCTGAACACAGACTTTGTTGTCACACTTGGCGCCTTTCCACAAACTGGTGAGACTGTTTTGGGAGAAACATTCGAGCAGTTCCCCGGTGGCAAAGGTCTCAACCAAGCCGTCGCGTCATCACGATTGGGCGCCAATGTCGCGATGATTGGCGCGGTCGGGAACGACTCCTTCGGGGACGCACTCCTCGCCACTCTCGCCACTGAAGCCATCACTTCCCATGTCGGCAAAATTTCAGAGTCCAGCACAGGAATTGCTCTGATTGAAGTGGCTACGTCCGGTGAAAACAAGATCATCGTGGTCTCTGGCGCAAACAGCATGCTCTCGGAAGAAATAGTGGAATCTTCACTGCGCGAGATCGCCAGCCACCAACAAATCGGTCTCGTGCTCACCCAAGGTGAAGTACCTGTCGCCGCAACCCACAGGGCTCTGAATGTTGCTAAAGAACTAGGCGCCATAACAATTCTGAATCCCGCCCCAATTCGTAATTTCCCTGCATCACTGTTTCCCCTAGTTGATTACTTGATTCCTAATGAGCACGAAGCGAAGGAACTTGTCGAATTAGAAGGCAACTCATTTAATTCCATGTTGGATTTTGTCGAATTGGCATCATCAATTGTGAATTTGGGTGTTGGCACTGTCGTAATCACGCGCGGCGAAAAAGGTGCCGTGTGGTCCACGGCTACGGCATCTGGCCAGGCCGCCGCATTCCGGATTGTTCCCGTTGACTCTGTTGCGGCAGGTGATGCATTTTGTGGCGGACTTGCCGTTGCGCTCAATGAAGGCCAGCCATTGAACGAAGCACTGCGTTGGGCAAGTGCCGCAG
>CAMAVT010000001.1 GCA_945861775.1 Bifidobacterium breve | reverse complement strand
GTACGGCAGCCGCCGCCGTGAGGGTTCGGGCAATGACTGTCATAGGGACATCCTGCACGCCTGCCTCGCTGAGCGCCAGCACGTCGCGCTGCGCTAGCGGGCAGGTTCGCCAACTGGGGGATTCGGAGCATTTTTGGGGCCTCGATATGTAATAGTTGTGCGGTGCTCGCCGGTGGGCGAATGAGGTCGCGGGCGATGTCCCAAAGGGAAAGCGAGGTCCAATTCGTGAAATCAACATTGACTGCTCGACGCATTGTGGGTGTCGTGTGCACGATTGCGCTCCTCGCGGGTGTGGCAGGTGTTGTTGCTCCAGCGGCCCCAGCGGTAGCTCCGAACGCCGCGGCTTTCGAGCCGACCTTGTCGTATTACAAGTGCCCGCCTAAGTCACTGCCTTCCGGGGTGCAGTGTGCGAAGCTCACGGTGCCATTGGATTGGCAGAACCCAACTGATGGTCGGACGACCACCATTGATGTGCGGGTGATGCGCTCGAAGGAGGGCAAGGGTGGGTTGACTTTTAACCCGGGCGGACCGGGTGGGTCGGGGGTTGAGAGCTTCCCAGCCATCTACTCACTGCTCCCGGATGACGTGGTCTCCAAGTTCGATTTCGTTGGATGGGATCCGCGTGGTGTGGGCGGTAGCGGGCCGAAGCTCACTGGCCCAGCTCAGCCCTTCGTGGGACTCGGTCTGGCATCGGGTGGGTCTGGTGGGGCCGAGATTACCGGGACCAAGCCGGGTTCACCTAGTGCAAAGGCAGGCCTGGTCAAGGGCGACATCATCGTCAAGGTCAGTGATCGCGTAATAAGTAACGCCGAAGATGTGGTCGCGGAAGTCCTCGAGTCTGTGCCGGGTGATTCGTTGGTGGTGGAAATTCGTCGTGGTGGCGCCAGTCGCGAGGTAACCGTCATTGTCGGCTCCGTAGATTCCAGTTGCCAGTACACCATTAATTATCCGCCATCGACCGGTCCCGTGGACTGGCGGGAGTTTTGGCAGAAGACCGCAGATGAGGGTGAGGCGGCTAACGCCGCCTGCCTAGCGGCTAACCCCAATTCCGCCCCGTACCTCGGCACCTGGCAGGTCATTCGTGACCTTAATGCGCTGCGGGTGGCCCTTGGCTACTCGACGTGGAACTACTGGGGGATGAGTTACGGGACTCGGATCGGGTACGCCTACGCGCGCACTTTCCCAAGCAAATTGCGGGCCCTGATCATGGACGGCAGCATGCCAGCGGGCGAGACAATATATGGGCTTGGTACGTCGTTTCCGTCCAACTTGTGGATTAGCACACAGATGTTCCCGGCCTTGGCGGCCCCAGAGACGGCGCGAAAGATCACCGTGATCGAGGACTATCTCGATGCCGCGGTCTTGGCGCTACCCGACGGCACCGAGTTCACCCGCTGGGATTGGGCAGAGCAGTTCAGGATAATGCTGACGTCGCAGAGTCTGTACCCGACTGCGCGGGCTCTGGTCAATAACTTGTATGGGAGCATCACCGCGACGACGCCGGCCGCGCGCGCCAAGCAGCTTGCGGCGGTTGCATCCATCGCTGAAGGAGTGCAATCAATAATTGACGAAGGTTTGAAAGGAGTTCCTGTTCAGATCTTCGTCAACTGCTCTGATCTGCACGATCGTCCGACAGTGGCGGAGTTAGCTGCCGCCTCGGAACCAAACGCGCGCAACTTCGGTACGACTTCACCTTTATTCATCGGCAATTCTGCCTCATGCTTCGGGCTTGCTCCAGAGGACCTGTCGCCTGCTGTCCCCAGTACCTCAGCCATGATCAATCTCAAGACACCTCCGGTGTTCGTGCTGTCCTCGGGTGATGCAGCTACCCCTTGGGTGTGGGGGCGCAGCCTTGCGAACACTTTCGCCAGGTCAAGCACGATCACCTACAACAGCACCCAGCATGTCGCTTATCTGTCCACGCCATCTGAGTGTGTTAACGCACCGGTGACCGAATACCTGCTCACACTCAAACTGCCTGCTAGAAATCGTTCGTGTAACTATGCCCCTGGTGGCCCCGACCCGCAGCGGTAGCGAGGGGCTGGAACAGGCCCCTTCACGTTCGATGTCAGTTATGCAGTGCCCGGGTCAAGATGGCGGTAAGTGCGCGTTGGGAACTGCAAACATTTCGCGAACATTCTTTATGTAACTTGATGCAGCCTGGTTGGCTGGTTGGCTGGTTGGCTGGTGTGGCCGTGTCGCCCACTACTTCGAGTAGCGCAGGGTTCAGGGCGCGCGGATCGAAGGCCTCCCAACTCTCTGAAACATCACGAAAGATACATATTTTTTGAGGCGCTTGTTTTGACGGAAATATGCCAATAAGAAAACAATTTTTATTAGACTAAGTAAATACGAACATCTGCCCGAGGGAAGAGAAATAATGAAAAGAGTTTCAGCAGGTCTAGCTGTTAGTGCACTCGCACTTGGATCCATGGCCGTGACAACCAGCGTTGCGCAGGGTTATGACAAAGCCGCATTCGGCTTCGCTGCATCACATTTTCTGAACGCAAAGGATCTGCCCAAGGAATTTGCATCGAAGCCCGGGGCGACCATTGCTATTGGAGATTCGATGCGTCAGGGATCTTTTTTATGTTCTAGCCCGGGGCCCGACGACGGCTCGATCCCCAATAGCTTTAATCTCGCGCCATCTTTTCTCAATGCAAATGTGTCATATAACGAAATAAATAAGAACCTTGATCTGTTCATTAACGTTAATCAATACCGTAGTAATACTGCAGCCGAAAAAGCATTTGCCAAAGTCGGCAAGGACCTCAAAAAGTGCGATGGAAGTTACTCGGGTACATCCACTGACGGAAATGGCACTTCATTTCCATACACAACAGCTGTTACATCAGGGAAAACTCCTGCGGTCACGGTGGCTGGCGTCGAGTCGGTCTACACCAACCAGAACGTTAATAATGCTGCTGTGGGAAATCCAGATTCCTATTTAAATGACACCTTTACAATTTTCACTCTGTTAAATGACGTCATTATTTCAACTCAGGCTTCAACGCAGACTGCTGTGGACCTGACACCTGCTCAAAAAAAGGCGCTCGAACAGGTCGCTAACAAAATGGTGACCACCTGGGCAAGCTAGACGCGGGGGTATAAACACGCGTAGTCCCATTCAGTACTTAGTTGACCACACATTGTTTCCTCGTTCGCTATCGAAACGATAATCGGTTTCGGTTAAGTCCATAATGTGTTCACCGAGCTTGCGTGCGCTGGCGACTGGATCAGACGGATCGTGAATGATTTCACCGCGACTATTTGCAACTCCGACACAGTACCCAACAAAGGACTGCCGGTTGTATCGCGTGAGTTCTTGGAACTGCGCTACTAGTCCCAGTGTGGCGCCAGGGTAACTTTCTTCACAAGAAATAAGGAGGCCGATCTGCTTATTTTGCAGTGATTGGGCGTGAATTGAACCATCGGGTGCTGAATCTGATGTAAAGCAAAAAATGCGATCAAAGAAAGTTTTTAATCGCCCGGTCATGCCGTAATAGTGCAATGGTGTGGCGAATATGACCGCGCTAGCCGGTAGGAATTTTTTCAAGAATAGTTCGCCATACAGGTCATCTATTGAGCAGTCGCCTTCAACATTGCGACACGTACGACAATCACGCAGCATCCCCTCCACATAATCGTCGAGGAACACGGTCTCGACATCATGCCCCGCTTTATTTGCACCTTCTGCAGCGGCAGCAGCGAGGATGGCAGAATTTCCATTATGGCGTGGGCTCGCACAGATAACGAGAACTTTTGACGACTTTGTCATGTTTCACCCCTTGCATTTCGTCGCATTGTTGAATCACGAATGCGAAGTTCCGATGGCACAATAGCCTTCTGCGGGAATTCTGCTTGATCCTCAAGCGCCGAAATCAACATGTCCACCGCACGAATTCCTATCGTCTCTGGATCCAAGTACACAGCAGTGATTGACGGAGTGGCAACCAACAGCACACTGCTATCGACCGCACTGACTATACCCAAATCTTTGGGAACCGATAGGCCTTGATCTTGAGCCGCATGTAATACTCCAAGAGCTAGATCTTCGGCAGAAGCAAGGATTGCATCGGGAGGCAAGCGCCGAGCCAAAATCTTCCTGGCCGCATCTGCTGCTGCTTGCTGTGTTGGCGGCTCAGGCAATTCCACAATGATGGGAGCCAGGCCTTCCTCTTTACACCAATCTTGATATTCGTCGGCAAGATCACGGGTGTATGAACGCCCCAAATCAGTGGTTATGAGCGCTGGCCGCTCGTAGCCTTCCTCGCGCAGATGCATGAGTGTTTCCCGCGTAGTCCGACGGTGATCATTATCAACGATCCCAATGCGACTCGTTAATTCATTCACCGTGCGGCCGTTGGTAACAATCAACCAATCGGAGTGCGAGTCGGTCTGAAATATTTTTTCATCACCACGTGGATCAATGATCAAAACACCATCAATTCCATATCGGTCCATGAGGGAGGAGTCAACATCGGCGGAAAGTATTAACAAAACGTATTCTCGACGAGTTGCCTCATTTGATGCAGCGTTTAGCACTTCCAAGAAGTAGTTGGAGTTTGGGATAAGAGTTGTCGAATTGGAATTTTGGGTGAAAGATGCAATCTGGAAGGCTAAGGTGCGACTTTTCTGTGATACCAGTCTTTGGGCATGAATATTCGCTTGGTAATTTAAATCCGCAATGGCCGTTAGCACCCGCTCCTTCGTGGCAGAAGCCACTCGCCCTCTGCCACTCATTACGTGGGAAACCGTGGTTATAGAGACATCGGCGAGCTTGGCTACGTCATGAATGTTTGCAGCCATAGTCAACACCCCTCAATTCCCGCATCCCATGAATGTACACACCCGGTTCGTGGCCTGCGAACCTCATTTTCATGGTTGGCTCTGTCAAAATTTCCCAAAAGAATTATTTAATTCCCCTTGACTTCACTAACGTGAGTGCTAATCTTCACCGAAAGTTTCCAAAAGGTTTTGGCAAAAGTCAACATATCGCACTCTTAGACTCAGGGAGCACCATGATTCGTAAGCACCAAGTTATTTCATCGGTTTGCCAAAACCTTTTGGCTAATCCCGATGAATGGGCGGTTTGATTATGAGTCGCTTTGATACTTCGGCCATCACAGATCCGGCCCTCGCAGCCATGTTTGAGTGCGACCCCATCTTGGTTGACGTAGCACCGGCACTCTCCGTAGTCCCCGGCATGACACCAAATCTCATTCTGACTTCTGGGCCACCGTTGGAATGGCGTGAATACACGGGCGGCCAGAGAAACGCGATCATTGGCGGAGCCCTATACGAGCGTCTCGCATCGAGTTCTGATGACGCAATCGCCAAACTTGATGCAGGTGAAATCCTCGTACGCGGGTGCCACGACTTCTCCTGCATTGGATCCTTGGCAGGTGTGACAACGGCGTCAATGCCGGTGCTTGTTCTTGCGGACCAAAAAACTAATCAAAAAGCTTTTTGCACCTTGTTTGAAGGAGCTGGGACTAGCCGGCTTAACTACGGTGTTTACAACGAGGAAGTTGAAAACAATCTTCAGTACCTGGCATCGGTAATAGGTCCTGCATTGAGTGAATTGATTCACAGTCTGCCTGAACCCATACGCGTGATCCCGATTATGCAACGTGCGCTGCACATGGGAGATGAACTTCATAGTCGCAATACCGCAGCTTCGCTTCTATTCCTGCGTGATGTCATGCCAGCGCTCGTGTCGATGGAACCAGCGAGAGCGAAGGAATTGACGTCATATTTCATGACCGGTGAGTACTTCTTCCTTCGAATCTCTATGGCTGCGTGTAAATTGCTCGCCGATCAAATGAGTGGCACACCCGGCTCAGGGATCGTGACTGCGATGGCCTTTTCATGCAAGGAATTCGGAATTCGTGTTGCGGGCTTTGGAGATCGTTGGTTCCGCGGCCCACTTCCCAAAGTTGAAACCAGTGGGTTGTTTCCTGGATTCACAACCGACGACATTGAAGTAATGGGTGGAGAAAGTCCCATCACGGAAACCTGCGGACTGGGAGCAATGGCGCAGGCGACCGCATTCCCCTTGCAGAGATACCAGGGCGGATCGGCCGCAGACATGGTCGCAAGGAACCTTGAGATGTACGAGATCGCTGTGGCTGAGCACCCTTGGTTTCACATTCCATTCTTTGATTACCGGGGGACACCGGCCGGAATAAGCGTGCAACTTGTTGCGCTAACAAAAATTGCTCCTCTCATGGACGTGGGCATCGCCGGAAAAAATGGTGGACAAATTGGAGCAGGTTGTTTCCGAGCTCCTCTCGAACCTTTCCTTGAAGCAGCTCGATTGCTTGAGGCTACGGAAATTTAAATAGCGAAACACAACAAGTCACACTAAAAAGATATAAGGGAGAAATTGTGGATACGATTAATTCAATCGATAGCAGTCATGAAGAATTGGGTAAGAAGTTAGCTGCGCAAGGTGTTGAATACGCGATGGCAGCCTGGATAGACGTTGTAGGGCGTCCGAAGTCAAAAATTGTCCCTATTGATCATCTTGCTAACATGCTCGCCGGCTCCGAGCGTTACACGCCTCGAGGCATGGGCGGGATCGGCCACATGGATCCGGTTGAAGAAGAAGTAGTTGCGGTCCCAGATATAGATTCCATGAAAATTCTTCCGTGGGATCGTCGATTTGTTTGGTTTACCGCCGACATGATGTTCGGTGGGGTGCGTCCTTTCGCTCTGTGCCCTCGCTCTGCACTCAAGAAGCAGGTCGCGGCGGCAGCCGAAATGGGTTATGTACCGCAGTTAGGTATCGAGCCAGAGTTTTATGCATTCAAGCCAGAATCGCTTGAGGGCGATCGACTGATACCCATCAGTAGAAGTGGTGAGGTTAAGCCTTCACCCGCCTACGACGTTGAATCAGCTCTCGATGCAATGCCCTTTCTAAACCGCATGACTCGTTACATGGACGAACTTGGCTTCGGCCTGTTTTCCTTTGATGCGGAAGGTGGCGAGGGGCAATATGAATTTGACTTTGCTCATGCACCCATCGTTGAGACTGCAGACCGTCTCACTCTTTTCCGACTCATGGCCCGCCAGGCGGCGAAAGAAGAAGGTTTGCTCGTTACCTTTATGCCAAAGCCCTATGCAAACTTGTGGGGATCGGGTGCACATTTCAATATGAGCCTCGAGCACATTGACACAGGAAAGAACGCTTTCCGCGCAAGTGATAAGCGTAATGACTGGACCGAAGAAACTTACTTCTTTGTGGGTGGCATTCTCAAGCATGCAGCCGCTTTGACCGCACTGGCAAACCCGACAACAAACTCGTATCGCCGTCTGGTGCCAAGGCTTGCCGATGGTGAAATCTCATGGGCTCCAACAGCGATCAGCTACGGATTCAACAATCGCTCGTGCATGCTACGTCTGCCACACAACCGACCAGCAATTGAAAACCGCGCCGTGGACAGTGCAGCAAACACTTATCACGCCGCTGCGTTCATGTTGGCCGCTGGGTTAGAAGGCATTCGCGATCGAATTCATCCGGGTGACCCCATGGAATCACTTTCCTACGACGCTTCGGTTAACAGCCTGCCTCGCACACTTCTTGAAGCTATTGAGGCTTTCCAAAAAGACCCATTGACTCAGGAAGTTTTTGAACCTGCATTCATTCGGGACTACTCGGAGATGAAGGCGCATGAATGGGAAATTGATCACCTTGACGTCACTGATCGTGAGCGCGCAAAGTACCTACTTAACATCTAGGTCTCGGTAGAAAGGCACCGCAGGACATGGACAGAATCGCCGTAATCGCTGGACGGACGGGCAAGGGAACGGTTAACCTTCTCGAGCCCTACGTCCAATCGGTTATTGACGCTGGTGGTATTCCAGTAGTGATTCCTGCTATGCCCGGTGAAGCTCGCAACATTGATGACTACTTAGGCGATGTTCAGGGCCTTCTCCTCACTGGTGGTGGGGATATTGATCCCCACCACTATTCAGCTAAGGCAACAACCAGCCTTCACAGTGTCGATCGAGGTCGAGATGATTTTGAACTTGCCGCACTTGACTGGTCATTACGAACAAGAAAAAGAGTTCTGGGCATATGCCGCGGAGCTCAGTTGATGGCAGTTCATTCGGGTGGATCTCTCATCCAGGATCTGCCAACCCAAGGTCACTTCAACCACATGACAAATACTGTCGATTTCGGGTATGCCCAGCATATGCACGAAATTGTGGTTGAAGAGGATTCGCTCGTTGCCGAGATTCTCGGTACGGAGCGAAATGTTAACTCCGAGCATCATCAGGCGATACAGAATTTGCCTAATGCTTTCCGCAAAGTTGCTTGGTCGGAGGATGGAATAACGGAAGCGATTGAACTGGATGAGTGGGTAGGAGTCCAGTGGCACCCGGAATATATGGCAAACACACAGAGCGAACATCTCAACTTCTTCAGATGGCTCGTTCACGGAAGAAATGGAATAAAGGTGTAACTATGAGTGGAGATGAAATAATTTCAACGGATCCCCATAACGACATGCGGGTTCACAAGGATGCATTTGGAAAAATTGAACAGTACGGCGTTCAATTCATTCCAGAAGATGAACGAAAATCAAAACCATCAAACCTCTTCATTATTTTGTTTGGTGGAAGTTTGACGTTTAGCATCATCGTGATCGGCTGGTTTCCTGTTGCGTTTGGGTTAAGTTGGTGGCAAGCTGCTTCAGCAGTTGTTGTCGGCTCAGCATTTGGAGCCGCACTCCTTGCTCCCATGGGGCTGATGGGACCAAAATCTGGTACAAACAATCCGGTCTCCAGCGGAGCCTTTCTCGGTGTTCATGGCCGCCTCATTGGATCAGCCTTGGAAGCAGCGGCCTGCCTTGCCTTTGCCGCACTGAGTATCTGGACAGGTGGAGACGCTTTAGCAGGTGCAATAACCAGGTACACCGGTTGGGAAGATGTCGAAACCGCTCGACTCATTTGTTACGCGGTGCTCGCCATTATCGTGACAATTATTTCCGTGTTCGGTCACGCCAACATGGTTGCCGTCAATAAGGTCATGATTCCCACAGCTGGAGTGATCATGATCGTCGCACTGTTTGTTTACGGTGGTGATTTCGACCCCAATTACGCCGGTAGTGGCGAATACTTGATGGGTTCGCTATTCCCCACCTGGCTTGCAGCGGCACTTGTTTGTGGGTCAACTGTTGCCTCCTATGGAGCTTACGCGGGAGACTGGACACGACATATTTCCACCAAACTCCATACAAATGGTTCCATCCTGCGTTCTATGTTCGTTGGTGGCCTGTTCGGCATGGGTGGCCCCTTCATGTGGGGCACTTTCACCGCAGTTGCAGTGTTTAACTCGGGTGTAGCTGACGCAAGCGTTCCTTATGTTCAAGGCCTCGTAGATCTGGCGCCTTTGTGGTTTATTCCAGGTTTGATCTACATGGGTCTGGCATCTGGTACTGCACAAGCAGTCATCAACACTTACGGCGTTGGGCTTGATACATCCGCAATCATTCCGCGGTTGAATCGAGTGCAAGCGACCCTGCTAGCGTGTGTTTTGGCAACTCTGTTGGTGTACATTGGCCACTTCAACAATGCGATTATTACGGGTGTGGGTAACTTCCTTTTAGTACTGATTGTCTTCTCTCTCCCTTGGATCGTCATTGTGGTCATCGGTCATTTCCACCGCAAGGCCTATTACAATGTTGATGACTTGCAGGTCTTCAACCGAGGTGAGCGTGGTGGCATCTACTGGTTCTCACATGGTTGGAATTGGCGCTCTATGGTCGTGTGGATCATTGCAGTTTGCGCTGGCCTTTTCTTTTCCGCTAACCCTTGGTTCGTTGGTACTGGAGCCACATGGGTCGGTGGATTAGATATCGGCTTCGCAGTTGCGGGAATTGTCACTGGCATTCTGTACCCGATCGTGTTGCGGGTTTGGCCTGAGCCAGCATCTGTCTACGCAAGTGATGACCCCCGCAGTGCGGGTGCCATACCTGTTCCCGTATACAAGAAGTAACAAATAAGAAAAAGGTGATGTAAACGTGCCCTGGGTCCTGCTTTTTATCGCATCGGTATGCGAAGTAATTTTTGCCGTCGCGATGAAGCAGGCCCAGGGTTTCACCAAGCTCGTACCTTCGATCGTGGTCATCCTTGGCGCAGCCGGTGGAATCTTCTTTCTCACGATGGCCCTGAAGTCTCTCCCTTTGAGTATTGGTTACCCAATATGGACAGGCGTGGGAATGGTGGGGACCGTAGTTCTTGGGCTCATTATGTTTAATGAACCCCTCTCAGCCTTGAAAGTTGCGGGCATAGCTCTTGTATTCGTTGGTGTCGTGATGCTTCAGCAATCAGAATTTCACGGATAGCCTTTTTCCAGTTTCGACCTAAAGGCCGTTTTCTTTACGGAAGATGGCAACGAGGGCGTTCGCGTGGCCATGGCCCATTTCAAATTTTTCTTTGAGATGAGCAACCTGTTCCATATGCGCCAATTGTGAGACCTTCTTGAGCTCTTTCATCCAGTAGTCAATCGGCTTTCCGTACTTTTTCTCAATGGAGGGAAAGTAGGAAGCAGGGCCGCTCACTTTTTTCTCTGGCATGCCCAAATAATACGAGTCATACGGGGTGACCCAATTCGCGCTGGTAGCGACGACTTATTCGCGGCCCCAGGACGCTGCGCTACAAGTCCAATTTCCATCCACAGCATAGTTTTACCGCCATCAATGTTGGCTGACTTTAATTAGATTGAGGTGCGGGAATTGCGCCAAAATGCCAGCGGTTATCGACAACTAAAAGTGTTTAATACTCTTTAGGACTTTCGTGAATAAGGATAGTAAGTGCGGGCGGTGCCGAAGGATTCAAAGACGGCTTGACTGCCTTCGGCAACGACAAACTCGGTAACTCCGCGGTCATCTTTCGCGGTGGGTGTCCAGTCGAATGTGTAGCCCAAGCGGGTCCAGGGATATCCGAAACAATTGCCTTCGTTTTTGTTTTCAAAGTCGTGCGCGCACGAAATGCGCTGCTGGGTGCCGGCGCGTTGGGTGCGCCAGGAATCCATGGCTTGATTGAACAGGAAAGAACTCCAGTCCCCTGCCTGACTCACGGTATTGACAACGCTTTGAGGGCACGAGGTCACTGTGATGTCGACATTAGTGCAGGGGCGGATCAGATCGCTGGGCTTAACCCAGAACCGGGAAATAACGTTGTAGTCGGCATCCGGTGGAAGGCCAAGGACTTGGGCGAGTTGCAAAATGAGTTTGGATTCGTTGAGTTGGGTGCACTTGTATTCAGCGCACACTTCGTCAACTTCCTCGGGGACGGTCACGAAGGCATTGCTTGAGAGAGTGAACATTTCACCGGGAGCAACGGTTGTGGCTGCGCGCCACGAGAGCCGCTGGACCAATAGGTAGGGAACCCCGTTGAACTCACGCCATTGGGTTCGGGGATCGGAGGGATCCGGAAGTAGAAGATCGTTCACTACTTCGCCGGGGCGACTCACCGCCGAGTCCGTTATCGCAGATGCGTAGGCATTCCAGGTGCTGGGGGAAACGGGAGCGTCAACTGCAGAAGCGGAGGTGGTGAGGACGGTCAAGGTGAATAGGGCGACAGTCGTGCCTGCAAAGCTGAGTGATCGTGGGTGCATGAGGTGACTGTAGTTGCGAGAGTGAGACATGTCAGGTTCGGACGGCAGTTGGCTGTTGTCCACAGCGGATTATTTGCTTCTATAAATACTGACTGACCTTTTATTAGATTGGGTCGGGTTAGGTATGTAAATGCAACGAAGTAGCACAAGTGCTACTCTGAGGCCATGTCAACGATTGGGGTGCGGGAATTGCGCCAAAATGCCAGCGAAGTCTTGCGTGAGGTGGAAGCCGGTGAGACGGTGACGGTCACAGTAGCGGGTCGGCCTGTTGCAAAAATTACGCCACTTTTTGGGGATAATTGGGTTTCATGGGAACGCGCAAGTTTGATCTTCAGTAGTCCAACTGATGCGAAATGGGACGCCCAGCGTCGCGCATTTGGGGTTGAGGAAATTTCAGATCCTTGGGATCGTTGATGCAATCGGTATTGGACACGAGCGTACTAATCGGCTCAACACTTGATCGACTTGAAGGCGAATTCACCATCAGTGTTGTGTCGATTGCAGAACTTCAATTCGGAGTGCTGATTGCCCCAAGTGAACCTCAACGCGCCCACCGACTAGCCCGGTTGAGCGCAATCAATCGAATCTTCGAGCCACTTCCAGTGGATTCGTCAGTTGCTGCAAGTTATGCCGAAATCGCGGCGGCCACTCACCGGGTGAAAAGGAAATCAAGTGCACGCAGTCTTGACCTCATGATTGCGGCAACGGCGCATGCGCATGGCGCTCGACTTGTAACTGCAAACATTAAAGATGTTAAACACCTTGATCACATTTTGGAGATCGTCGAAGTCAAGTAGTTACCGAATGGCTGTTGGGTTTTATGCCCCATGGGCGCTTGGTTTTCATCGGTGAAATCGCTTCTGGGTGCAATTCAGCGGTTGCGGTAGGAACCGGCGTCATCTATCGTTGAAAAATGGGAAAACCTGCACTGATAAGCCCCGCTGATTTGCCAACGACTCTTGGAGCGCTGGTTGCCAGCGGCTACCGTGCGCGATCGGTAAAAGTTGAAATACAAGAGAATTTATTGGAAAAGTTGCGCTCAGCGTCGGTGACTTTGCCGGGGATCGTTGGGTTCGAAGAGACGGTAGGTCCCGCGGTTGAACGGGCGTTGCTAGCCGGTCACGATTTTGTCTTACTGGGTGAGCGCGGCCAAGGAAAGACCCGTTTGATTCGCTCGCTCATTAACTTGTTGGATGAGTGGAGCCCCCACGTAACGGGTTGTCAGATCAGTGATGAACCAACAGCGCCCATCTGTGTTGCCTGCATTGCACTTGCCAGTGAACTGGGGGATCAACTTCCCATTAGTTGGCGACACCGCAGTGAGCGCTACGGTGAAAAACTAGCTACCCCCGACACATCTGTTGGAGATCTGATCGGTGACATTGACCCGATTAAAGTCGCTGAAGGTCGTTCTTTGGGAGACCCCGAGACGATTCACTATGGCTTAATCCCGCGCACGAATCGCGGAATCTTTGCTATCAACGAACTACCTGATCTTGTCGAAAGAATTCAGGTCGCGCTGCTGAACATTCTCGAGGAACGAGATATCCAGGTTCGCGGTTATAACTTGCGGTTACCCCTGGACATGTTGGTGGTGGCCAGTGCTAACCCGGAGGATTACACCAATCGCGGTCGCATTATTACTCCGCTCAAAGACCGCTTTGGTGCTGAGATCCGCACCCACTACCCGCTCGACCTTCAACTTGAGATTGAACTGATCAAACAAGAAGCTGCAATTCAAGCGGTGATTCCCCAACACATGCTTGATGTTGTTGCACGATTCACTTCTTTGGTGCGGGAGTCAAGTTATGTGGATCAGCGCAGTGGCGTCTCCGCACGGTTTTCGATCGCTTGCGTGGAGGAACTATCGGGTGCCGCGCTGCGCCGGGCCGCAATCAATGGTGACAGTGAGCCGGTTGTGCGAATCGGTGATTTAGAAGACGTTGTCGCATCCCTTCGGGGCAAGGTTGAGTTCGAGGTTTCTCAAGAAGGCTCCGAAGTGGAGATCCTCACCCTGCTGGCCCGACAAGCAACTGCGGCGTCTTGGCGAGCACTCCTCGGCGGACAGAGCACTCGGGTATTTCTTACCAATCTTGTTGACTGGTTTGACGCCGGCAACACACTGGCGACCTCAGATTTAATGAGCAGCGCCTCTATCTTGGAAGCCATTGGTCCTATGGAAGGTGTTGGTCCGCTACTCACCGCAACGGAAGCGCAGATGGCGGAGTCCGCCGGGCTGGTTGCTTCGTGCCTTGAGTTCGCAGCCGAAGGGCTCTGGCTTACTCGTCGAATTGATAAAGACCAACAAGATGGAACGAGTACTTACGGCAGTTCCGTCACCGAGGTTCCAGAGCATTGAGCAGGCGCAAGCCATCTATCTATGGGCCCTTTTCCGGGGGCCCTGATCCGCTTGCCCCCCTCGTTGATACGGGTAAAGGTGTTGACGAAATAGGCGAGCGAATCCTCGCCGGTCAATCAGTGCAAGAAGCCTTACGTGACTTGATGCGCACCGGGAGTAAAGGTCGTCAAGGTTTAGAACAGATGTATCGCGACATCCGAGATCGTTACAACAAAGTACGTGAGTCGGCTTCAATGAATGGTTTGCTCGATGATCTCAATGAGATGTTGGCCGAGGCACTTGAGGTTGAGCGCGGTGCCCTATTTCCTGACCCCAGTGATGACGCCCGCTTTGCTGAAGCGGTCCTGGATGCATTACCTGATGACATACCGCGCGCAATGGCTGAGCTGGAGAATTATCAGTGGCGCTCACCCGCCGCCCAGCAAATATTTGAGGACATGAAGGACCGCCTGCAACGCGATGTTATTGATCAACAATTCGCCGGTATGAGTGAGTCACTAAAGAACATGTCAAGTCCCGAGAGCAAAGCGGCCATGGCGCAAATGATGCAGGACCTCAATCAATTGTTGAGCAAGCACCGTGATGGAACCGCTACCGAGGGCGATTACAAAGAGTTCATCGAGAAACATAAAGATTTTTTCCCCGATGCCCCGGAAACACTCGATCAATTCATTGATGACCTTGCGCGCCAATCCGCTGCAATGGATCGGATGCTTGCATCCATGTCACCCGAGCAGAGGGCCGAACTCGCCGAGGCTATGCAGGCGGCAATGGCAGACATGGGCGTGCAGGGCGAAATGGCCGAGTTGCAAGATCACCTAAAAGCTTTGCGACCGGAATTTTCTCGTCGCAAGGGGACACCACTTAATGGTGACGGATCGCAGGGTTTACCTCAAGCAACCCAAGCGTTGGCCGAAATGGGGGATCTTGAGTCCCTTGTTGGTCAAATAGGTGATGCAGATGCAATGGGGGATCCATCAGAAATTGATTTAGATCTTTTAGAACGCACCATGGGTCAGGCGGTGCGTGCTGAGGCCGAGGCAATGATCCAGCTCCAAAAAGATTTACAAGATCAAGGGTTCCTCGTTTCCGAAGGGGACTCCTTGCGACTTTCGGCAAAGGCGGTGCGGCGAATTGGTGAATCTGCATTGCGTGAAGTCTTCAAACATTTAGACAGTGCCGCTCGTGGTGGACACGAGACGCATAAGAGCGGTAAATCTGGCGAAGCAACAGGAACCCACCGTCAGTGGAGTTTTGGTGACGACGGGGTCATCGACATTGTGCGAACGGTTCAAAATTCCTCGTTCAGGCGCTTGGCAACGAGTGACACCGTGAAGTTGCACCCTGAAGACTTTGAGGTTGCCGAAACGGAAAACCTGACCAAAGCAGCCGTCGTGTTATTGGTTGATCAGTCCTATTCAATGTTGATCAATGACACCTGGGGCGCTGCGAAAACAATGGCGCTAGCTCTCCACTCACTGTCTTCAACGAAGTACCCATTAGATGCCCTTCAGGTTATTGGTTTCTCGAATCTTGCCCGGGTAGTGAGCCCGATGGATATCCCTGATCTGCAAGCGAGTGAAACCCCCGGAACTAATCTGCAGCACGCACTGATGCTGGCAGGAAGATTTCTAGACAAGCACCCAGGATCACAACGCATTGTCATGGTGGTAACCGATGGAGAACCAACAGCACACCTTGTGGCCCAAGGTGATTGGTGGTTCAACTGGCCGCCCGATCCAGAGACAATCCAGTTAACGGTTCAAGCAGTTGATGAAATGACCCGCCGGAAAGTTGCCATAACCTGGTTCCGTCTTGGTGAAGATCCGCAGTTAGCCCGCTTCTTAGACACCATGGCGCGACGAAACGGGGGCAAGGTCCTTGCAACCGATCCAGATCGTTTGGGTGATTATGTTGTCAGCGATTACGTGCAGACACGCAAGTCGGGCTGACTTTATTCCTGCATTGCGCTGCAGCACGTAAACTAGCCATATGAAACGTGCACTCTTGATTTTTCCCTTTGCGCTCAACCTTGTAATTTTCCCTCAAGTGGCGGCAACCGCCGCAGATGATTCAACCGTGCATCAAATTGGGACCTATGACTACTTGTTGCAACCGGACTTCACCGGCCTGCAACAAGCGGAAAAAGTCACTGACCGCACCACTCTGGGCTTGGGAACATTCGCGAATCTCGATGGTGAGCTAGTCATGGTGGGGGGCGTTGCCTACCGGGTTCCCACGACGGGAATCCCCGAACGAATCACGGGCAAGGAACTCACCCCATTTGTTCAAGCAATTAACTTCACACCCACGAAGTCAGGTCCAGTTCCGCCCGGTACCCAGTGCAGTCAACTGATCCCAGCAATTAATGAGCTCGTGGGAACAGATCAGGGAGTTATCGCCGTTCGAGTTCGCGGAACTTTCAGCCAATTAGAGACTCGCAGTGTTCCCAAGCAAGTAAAGCCGTGGCCAACTTTTGCTACCGTACTTGCGCAGCAAACAAAGTTCACTTTGGATGGTAAGAAAGCAGTGCTCGTTGGCTTTCGTCAAGGGCCGGACTACCTCGGTGTTGGCCAACCCGGGCTTCACCTTCACGGTCTGACATCAACAATGAATGCGGGCGGCCACATTCTTTCCTGCACCGCAGGGAACGACGTGCAACTTTCCGTTCAACGCGCTTCCTCGGTTGAAATCGAGAACTAATACGAGTCGAACTATTTTCCTAGCCAGACCTTAAATGTGTGAGTAAAACCGTTCGCCCCCAAATTCGTCGAAACAACCTGGCCGCGGGCGCCGGAGTATTTCCCGGATCCGCCCATTACTGGCCGTGTGGTGCTCTGCCCGATTGCAATGGTGGCTCCAGTTGGTGGGAAAAAGGAAACTCCGCCAACAACTATCTGATCTTTCTCAGCGCCAAAAACAAAGGTGAGATTTGATGAGCGCAATTCCTGGCCATTCGGCATAGCCGGGTCAAGTGTGGTCAGCGTGCCTGTCAAGTACTGGTCATCTGCTGACTTGCCGTCCACTGCCATGGGAATGAAGTATGTCCGCACGGCACCGATACCGGTTCCGCTCACGGCGATCGGGGTTACCGCTTGGTGATACACGCGAACCGTAATTGGCTTTTCCGCAGCGGTCACGGGTGCAACCGCAACAGCGGTTACTAGGCCAAGGGACAGGAGCGTTGCGAGGATGAGACGGGAAATCTTCATCAGAGAACCATACTCCAAAAGTGATATTTACTCGTTACCAACTACTTCCCCAACCAGACCTTGAATATGTGAGTCCAACCGTTCGCACCCATATTTGTCGAAACAACCTGGCCGCGGGCGCCGGAGTATTTCCCTGATCCACCGATTACTGGCCGGACGGTGCTTTGCCCGGCTGCAATTGTTGCTCCAGCTGGTGGGTAAAGAGACACACCACCAACGACCATCTGATCTTTCTCAGCGCCAAAAACATAGGTGAGGTTTGATGAGCGTAGTTCCTGACCATTTGGCATAGCCGGATCAAGGGTGGTCAGCGTGCCTGTCAAGTACTGATTATCTGCCGACTTTCCGTCCACCGATATTGGAATAAAGAACGTTCGCACGGTTCCGATGCCGGTTCCACTCACCGCGATGGGGCTTACGGCCTGGTGGTACACGCGAACGGTAGTCGGCTTCTCCGCAGCAGTCACGGGTGCAACCGCAGCAGCAGTTACCAGACCAAGGGACAGAACAGTCGCGAGGATGACTCGAGTGATCTTCATTGGAAAACCATACTCCACAACTGACAGTCACCCTCCGCCATTGATTGTTGTCCACAGTGATCTTTTTACGCCTAGGCCTGAGTTTGTTTTTGTTTTAGCGTTGCATTGCTGAGTGAGTTTGTTGGTGCGGCGTTATTCCTGTGTCCCTGACCTGGGTCCTCGATCCCTGTGTTTCCTGCAGGGAAATTACGAGGGGATAGGGGGTGATGTGAAGGATGAGAAATCCTGCGCTGAAAAAGAAAGTCCCGGCCCTAGGGCCGGGACAATCCAATAGGTTCGCCACCAACAAGCGAATCGTAGCACGGGTTGGGACGGTTTTGCTAGGCCTTGTGCTTCGCGAATTGTTCCGATGGCTCTTTGACGTGATGCGAGAGTAGCCGCATGCGTGCCAGGTGGTGGTGACTTCGGTTGCCACCACTTCCGCTTTTCCACAGTCGTCACTTTGTATCTTGGCATGGGTTTGCGATTGATTTAGCGTTGTGCTGCTAAGTGAGTGTGTTGGTGCGGCGTTATTCCTATGTCCCTGACCTGGGTCCTCGATCCCTGTGATGTTTGCGGGGAAATTACGAGGGGATAGGGGGTGATGTGAAGGATGAGAAATCCTGCGCTGAAAAGGAAAGACCCGGCCCTAGGGCCGGGTCAATCCAATGGGTTCGCACCACACATGCGGATCTTAGCACGGGTTGGAGCAGTTCTGCTAAGTGTTTTGCTTCGCGAATTGTTCCGATGGCTTTTTGACGTAATGCGGGAGTAGCCGCATGCGTGCCAGGTGGTGGTGACTTTGGTTACCACCACTTCCACGTCAGGCTGGTCGGAATGAATCGTGTTTCACGGGCTCAGAGTGTTTGATCATAATGTGGTGCGTTGTTGTGTACTCCAACAATGATTCGTGGCTCATGTCTTTGCCGAATCCACTTCCCTTTACACCACCGTGCGGAGCTTCTGATGCAATCGGAAGATGGTCGTTGATCCAGGTGACACCCGCTTCAATGCGCTGACTCACCCGTAGTGCCCGAGCAACGTCATTGGTCCACACCGAGCTGGCGAGTCCATAACGCGAGTCATTCGCTAAATGAATCCCTTCTTCTTCTGACTCAAAAGGAACAACCACAAGAACAGGACCGAAGATCTCACCTTGAACAACTTCACTGTTTTGGGCGGCACCGGAAATGAGGGTAGGTGGGTAGTAGAAACCGGGTGAATCAATGCGTTCACCACCGGCAGCAATATGTGCACCGGCTGCACGGGCGCGCTGGACAAACCCGTCAACGCGATCTCGGTGGACTTGGGAAATCAAAGGACCGATATCAGTGGTGTCCGCCCACGGATCTCCCACGCGAACAGTGGACATCATTTGTGCTACTGCCTCAACTGTGTCTTGGTAGCGCGATGCGTGCACGTAGATTCGAGTTGCAGCCGTGCAGTCTTGGCCGGAGTTGTAGGTCGCTCCGAGCGTGAGGGCGCGAGCCATCTGTTCTAGATCGGCATCGGCGAAAACTAGGGCTGGAGCTTTGCCACCGAGTTCTAAGTGAAGTCGCTTCACGTGAGGCGCCGCAGCAGACATCACGGCCTCGCCGGCCGCCGTTGAGCCGGTGAGCGAAATCATCCGGATATCCGGGTCGGTAACCATGGCTGCCCCAATGTCATTGCCACCGCAGAGCACATTTAACAATCCAGCTGGCAAACCCGCTTGTATTGCCAACTCGGCGAGACGAATGGAACTGCGTGGTGTTGCCGGTGCCGGTTTAAGCACGACGGCGTTACCCGTGGCTAAAGCCGGTCCGATTTTCCAGATCGCCATGATGAACGGGAAGTTCCACGGAGTAATTGATCCCACCACTCCAATTGGTTGGCGCATTAAGAGACTCGTGTAACCCGTGGATAGTTCAGCGGCTGCGGTGCCTTCCAGGGAACGCCCGGCTCCAGCAAAGAAACGCAAGTTGTCCGCGGCGAAGGGAAGTTCACCGTCTTGGAATACTGCACGGGGCTTACCAGTTTCATCAACTTCCAACTTCGTAATTCCTGGCGCGTCCGCTTCGATGAGATCGGCAAGCGTCAGTAACACCTTGGCCCGTTCACCGGGTGTGCGGGCTGCCCAATCGCGTTGCGCGGCGACAGCGGCTGCAACAGCCTCACTAACGTCGGCAGTACTCGCGGTAGTGATCGAGTCACACACCTCACCCGTTGCCGGGTTGATCAACTCGATTACGGGACCTTTGCCATCGCGGGTGTGACCGTTGATGTGTACGCCTTGTGACACGTTATTCCTAACTATTGAATCCGACACCGAATCGATCAAGAAGTGAAAGCCAAATACCACGTTTACCCGTGAGGTCTTCGCGGATAAGCTGTGACCGGGTGAACTGCACCAATGGGTAACGGAGAGGTTCCGGTGGGAATGGAACCGGCTTGCGGCGCACCATGGTCAGTTCGGTCAGTTCCGTTTTCCGTTTGGCTAATAAATCCAGCATTGTGTTGGCCCCGAACCGGGCGGAAGCAGTACCAAGCCCCGTGTAACCAACGGCGTAGGCAAGCTTGCCGTTCATGGCGGTGCCGATCGCGGGAGTGAACCGACTCGTTGAATCGATAATGCCAGCCCACTTGTGGGTGAACCTCAGGTCCTCCAGCTGCGGGAACGTTGTGAAGAATTGTTTGGCAAGAAGTCGGTGGCTCGCATCACGATGCTCTAACTCACGGTTGGTGCGGTTACCGCGGTAATAGATCGCGTCGTAGCCACCCCACAGAATTCGGTTATCCGGTGTGCGCCGGTAGTAGTGGAATTGATTACCAACATCGGTCATTCCCTGATTCTGTGACCAACCAATGTCTGCTAATTGGCGTGAAGTGAGTGGCTCAGTGACGAGTACGTGGTCAAAAATTGGCAGCATTCGATACTGCAACCGCTTAAGAAGTGGTGTGAAGCCATTGGTGGCAATAACAACCTGACGGGCGCGCACCGAAGCAAGGGGAGTCTGCAACGCTATTCCGCCGTCACGTTGGTTGGAAAGAAAGGACGCCGGGGTGTTTTCATAGATGTGCACCCCGCGAGCCAACGCAGCGCGCTTGAGCCCCCAGCTCAGTCGAGCGGGATCCATCAAGCCACTTCCGGTGCGCACCCGCAATCCAGCGAGATAGGTGGGTGAAGCAACATCGGCTTGCATCTGATCGCGGTCGAGTAGTTCACTGTCCTCACCCCATTGGGCATGCCGAGCGTGCATTGCTTCCAGCGACCGCACAGAGTGTTCATTAAGCGCCACCGCAGTTTTGCCCACGATGCGCATGTCGGCATCGATGCCCTATGACTTGGTGAAGTCAACAATTGCATTGAGGTTTTCATTTCCCAGTCGCACTAAGGTTTTCATTTCCTTTGGCCAGATTGCTTCACCATGAGCCAGACCATGAGTGAGCGAGCCAGATATAAATCCACCGTTACGACCTGAACCACCAAATCCAATTGTCTCCGCTTCGAGCAGAATTACTTCGCGCTGCGGATCTGCTTCCTTAGCCAATATTGCGGTCCACAGTCCGGTAAAACCACCACCGATAATTGCCAGATCGCATTCTTTACTCGCGAGTAATTGCTGGCACGGGCTTGGTGCACCTACTTGATCGGTCCAGTACGGAGCGTGGGTTGTGTCCGCGAGGGATCGATCAACAAGATCCTCGGAAGGGTTGTGAGCGCGTCCAGCATTTGTTGCGATTGTCATGGTTGAACCTGAAGCAGTACTGCTGATTGTGGGTTCCATGACAAGCCGACCTGGTCACCGACAATGTATTGAGGTGCACCGGGGTGGCTCGCAACAATTGGGTGGTCCACTCCAGCAACGCGAACCGTGGTGCTTGATGAACCACCGTAGAAGTGTGTCTCAATGATTGAGCCGACCATGAGCGGGTTATCAGTTGGTGCCGCAGCTGTGATCCGGACTTCCTCTGGGCGCAGAACAAGTACTGCATCACCTGCAATCTGGTCGGGGTTGTGGCAAGGGAAAGTGGATCCGTAGGCGCTGAAAGATCCCTGGTTAGCGACTCCGTGCAATAGCGACCCACTTCCGATGAAGTCGGCGACGAACACATTGGCGGGTTGCGCGTACAGGGTGACCGGGTCGGCGATTTGCTGCACGCGACCTTCGTGCATAACCGCGATTCGATCGGCCATGCTCATAGCTTCTTCCTGGTCGTGGGTAACCACGACGAAAGTGATCCCCACTTCATGTTGCAAGCGCTTTAACTCAATTTGCATCTCCGCCCGAACCTTGCGGTCAAGGGCTGACAGTGGTTCGTCAAGGAGTAATAGGCGTGGACGCTTAACTATTGCGCGAGCAAGGGCAACGCGTTGGCGCTGACCACCGGAGAGTTGCGCAGGTCGCACGGCGGCTTTGTCGGTTAATCCGGTTGTGATCAGTACTTCATCAACCCGCTGCGCGATTTCTTCTTTGCTCAAACCTTCACGCTGTAAGCCATACATGATGTTTTTGCGAACGTTCATGTGCGGGAAGAGTGCATAGGACTGGAACATCAAGTTGACTGGACGCTTATTGGGTGGAAGGGATAAAAGATTGATGGGTGTGGTCGACTCTGATCCGAGAATGGTGATAGTCCCAGCGTCAGGATCCTCAAATCCGGCGATTGAACGCAGAAGTGTGGTCTTGCCGCAACCCGATGGACCCAACAGTGCAAAGAATTCGTTCTGTCTGATATCAAGACTGACGTTATCCAAGGCAACAACATCTCCGTAGGCTTTGCTAACGCCTGAGATTGAGAGCAGTGGTGTTTCAAGTGTCATACGGCATCCGTAAGTCGGGTGATCCGCTGAGCAGAGATCACAATGGTGAAACTGACAAGCAACAGCAAGGCAGCTAGTGCATTGATTTCCGGGGTCACGCCGAAACGGACCATGGAGTAAATAACGATCGGTAATGTCGGTGTTGACGGACCATCGGTGAAGTAGGCAACGACAAACTCGTCAAGACTCAATGTGAAAACCAGGAGTGCACCAGCGATGATTCCCGGTGCCAAACTGGGAAGGGTGATCCGGAAAAACGTGGTGGTCGCACTTGCACCCAAATCTCTGCTGGCCTCTTCAAGGCTGGAGTCCGTTTGCCCGATCCGCGCGATCACCACGGCTGAGACGAACGCCATGCCGAAGACCACGTGCGCCAGCAACACCGAGAACAGACTCAGGGTCACACCAATCAGGGCGAAGAATGCGAGTAACCCAATGGCCAACACCAAGTCAGGGATGATCGCAGGGGCGAGGCTATAAGCCTCAACAACCGCAGACCTGAAGTACCGGGCAACACCAATGGCGAGCAAAGTGCCCAAAATGGTGGCAAGAATTGTGGCACCTACCGCAACGATCATGGTGTTGATAAATCCTTGCCGGATCAACTCGTTATCAAACAGTGCCGAATACCACTTTGTGCTGAACCCGGCCCAGTTGAACGGATTCTTGCTGGCGTTAAAACTCATAACAACCAGCACGGCAATAGGTATATAAAGGAATGCGTAGGTCGCAACCAGTGGGACACGGAGCCAACCGATTTTATGCACGGCTACTCACCCGCTTTCCTGTTCCATTGATTCGCCGAGAGATCGCTGCTTGTAATGCAAAAAGAACCACAAGCAGTGTGATAACAAATAGAGCGAGCACAGCACCAAATGGCCAGTCACGTGCTTCAAGGAATTGATCACGGATCAAGTTGCCCACCATCACGGTCTTACCTCCACCAAGGAGTTCAGGGATCACGAAATTACCCAGGCTCGGAACAAAAACGAAGATCGCGCCGATCATGACACCGGGCAGGGTGAGGGGGAGTGTGACATCAAAAAAAGCGCGAGCGCGACTCGCACCCAAATTCCCTGCGGCTTCAATCAGTTGGCGGTCAAGTCGTTCAATGGATGCATAAACGGGAAGAATCACCAGTGGAAGATAGGCGTACACCAGACCCACGATCACCGCACCGGGTGTGTAGAGAAAACCAATAGGAGCGCTGATAATTCCCGCGTCCACCAGTGACGAATTAATTGGTCCCTCGGAGTTGAGCAAGATGATCCAGGCGTAAGTGCGGATCAGGAAGTTTGTCCAGAACGGAAGCACAACAAGTACAAGGGCGACGGTGCGCCAGCGGGTGGGAAGTTTCGCAATCGCATACGCGGTCGGGTACCCGATCAGTAGTGCCAACACCGTGGTCGTCCCTGCAATCACCAACGAGTTACTAAATACCTGCAGGTAAACGGGTTCAAATGCGCGGACGTAGTTCTCAAGGGTGAACTCCCAGACAATCCCACCGAAGCGACCACGCTGAAAGAACGAATACACCAAAACCAAAAGAATCGGTATGGTCATGAAGATGGTGATGTAGATCAAGCCGGGTGCGGCGAAAACCGTTCGACCAATCAGGGCGCGGCGCCTAGCGGCGCCACGCCCTGATGTAGGTGTCGGTATTGACATATTGTGCTGTTTAACTCGATGTAACCTCAGTGGCAATCTTGGTGTACAGCGGACCTGCTTCACCGAGATCAACCAGTGACTCACCCTTGAGCAACTCTGCGGGTGTCATGCCCATGTTGGGATAGGTCGCTGCCAAGCCGGCTCCAACAGCATCCATTGCTGCCTTGTTGGGAACCTTGTACAAAATGTTCTCTGCAACCCACGCATGGTTTGCAGGATCCAAGATGTAGTTGATGTAGGCGTGTGCAGCCTCCTTGTTCTTTGAGGTCTTCAGAATCACCATGGTGTCGGCGAAAAGGTCACTGCCTTCAGAAGGAACCACGAACTTGATATCGGGATTCTCTGCGGTGCCGTAGTTGCACCAGCCATCCCATGCAACGACAGCATTCGCTTCACCGGAAACCAGACGTGAGTAGAAGGTGGTGTCGTCGTAAGCGAGAAGGTTTGGCTTCGCGGCGATCAGCTTTTGCTTCACCTGCTCCATCTCTCCTTCGTCTTTAGTGTTAGCTGAGAAGCCGAGTGCCTTCTGAGCAGGGAGCATGAGCCAGCGTTCGGTTGCCAGTGCGGTGACCTTGCCCTTGTTTTCAGGTGATGGCTCAAGGATCGCGTTCCAACTGGTGGGTTCCTCCATCAGGTCACTGCGGTAACAGATACCGGTGGTGCCCCATGCGTAGGGGACCGAGAACTTGTTGCCGGGATCGTAAGTCAATTCTTGAGCTTCGGGGTAGAGGTTCGACAGGTTCGGGATGAATTCGGGGTTGAGCGTTTCAATCAACCCAGCTTCATTGAGTGCCTGTGCGAATTGACCCGAAACAAATGCCACGTCAATGCCTGAGTCCCCACCCGCGGTGAGTTTGGCCATAATTTCTTCGTTGGTGGCGTGGTTGGTAATGGTCATTGGTGCACCTACGGCTGCTTCAAACTTGGCAGCCATGTCCTCGGGGTAATATCCGGCCCAGTTGGAAACGGTGAGGCTTTGTTGGGTGAGGTCAGCCTCAGGGTTGAGATCTGATGCGGTTGAATCGCTACCCCCGCACGCTGACAAAACCAGTGCTGCACAAGCCACACTGGCCAAGATGGCACCGGTCCGACGGACCGAGCGCTGAGTATTAGAACGACGCATCTGCTCTCCTTTAATAAAATCCGATAAAAACTGAATCTCAGTTCAGATTATTAAACAGTAAAAACCAGTTTAATTCTACGGATATGTCCAAATTGTTGAATTTAAGTTCAGAAAACTCCTAGGATCATGGGGTGGCGAAGACGAGTGAACGCAAAGCAGATCTCATTTCTGCTGCTCAGCGTGCCCTCGCCGAGCACGGTTCCGCCGTTCGCCTGAATCAGGTCGCCGAAGCCGCGGGGGTCACCTCCAGCGCGATTCTCTACCACTACACCGGAATCGAAGAGCTCCTCGTCGAGGCAAACCGCGCTGGCATGGAGCGTTTCTATAACGATCGCCTCAATGTAATCGCCGCAATCGCCGACCCAACCGAACGACTTATTCACACCATCTCACTCGGTGTTCCCCGCACCCCCGAAGACGAAGAAGTCCGTTTGCTCTGCTCCCTCGGTGGTGAGGCCGCTCGCAACACCATTTATGCGGTGCTCCTCACTTCCCTCTATGACCGCCAAGTCGGCATGTATCAAAACATTCTTGAACTGGGTGTCAGCCAAGATGAATTCCACCTGGCCCAGGATCCCCTCACCATCGCGCGCAATTTGGTTGCCCTGGAAGACGCTTACGGTTACCGAATAATTGCTAAGCACCCAACCTTGGATTACCAGACCGCTGTTGAGTTAATCCTTGATTACGCCCGACTAGCAACTGGGAATACTCTTCCCCAGCAAACCCGAAATTAAGCACCCCACTCCAAAGGAATCACACCATGACCGACAACTCCACCCGACCGCTCACCATTTTGTTCATGCCCGAGTCGGCATACGGCCCCACCAATCAGTGCATTGGTATTGGCAAGGTGTTACTGGATCGCGGTCATCGAGTGGTTTTCGCCGCCGAAGCTTCCTGGGCAGGCAAGCTGACCGCTCTGGGTTTTGAGGAGGATCTGGTTGATCTTGCTCCACCGGCCGAAACCACCGACGACACCGAAGCAGACCCGGGTGCATTTTGGAAAGAGTTCATTAAGGAAACAGCACCAGAGTTTCGCAAGCCAACAATTGAGCAACTAGAAACTTTTATCAAACCAACCTGGCAGGCATTAATTGATGGCGCCGTGTATTGCGAACCACAACTCAAGCAAATCATCGAACGCGTGAAACCAGATGTTGTCGTGGAAGACAACGTGTTGTGTTTTCCAGCACTCATGACCGCAGGTGCTCCATTTGTTCGTATCGTCTCGTGTAATCCTCTAGAGATGAGAGGGCCACGCATCGCGCCCACTTTCTCGGGTTACGCCCAAGCTGACGATTCCCAATGGCAGACCTTTCTTGATGCTTACGATCGCTCCCACCGAGAAATGTGGACAGCGTTCAACGAGTTTGTTGTTGCATCGGGTGCTCCAGCCCTGGACGACCTCGAGTTCATTCACACTTCTACAGCAGCGAATCTCTACGTATACCCGCAAGAGGCGGACTACACCGACCAAAGGGAGCTGGATAGCACCTGGCACCGCATGGATTCTTCGGTGCGTTCAACTGATGCTGAATACACCATTCCCGCTGAGGTCGCCGAGCGTCCCGCTGACAGCGCCCTGATTTATTTATCACTCGGTTCACTGGGTAGCGCCGATGTTGATTTGATGAAAAGACTTGTCGATGTCCTTGGTCGCACCAAGCACCGTTTCATTGTTTCCAAGGGTCCCCAGCATGATGAGTATGAACTCGCCGACAACATGGTGGGCGCAGAGTTCGTTCCGCAAACAACCATCATCCCTAAGGTCGATCTGGTGATCACCCACGGTGGAAACAACACGACAACAGAGTCACTGCATTTTGGCAAGCCGATGATCCTGCTGCCACTGTTCTGGGATCAGTATGACAATGCGCAACGCATGGACGAGTTAGGTTTTGGCCGCCGCCTGTCCACCTACACCTTCACCGAAGAGGAGATGAACTCTGCGTTGGAAGCACTTTTGGGTGATTCAGAGTTGGCGCAGCGCATGGCAGTAATGGCAACAGGGATCCAGTCCCGTGAGGGAACAACAAAAGGTGCCGACGTAATCGAGTCGGTGGCCCGCGCTCACGCAACCTCGTGATCTCACTCTCTGCTGCGATCGCGGCCGCCAATGCAGCCGACCTTCTCCCTGATCGCTCCCAAGCTCGCTCGGGTGATCTGCACGAACCCTGCGAGTTAATTGATTCACTTGACGCAGGTAACGGCGCCTATCTCGCGCTGGTTCGCACCGGTGCTCGCATCCTCGTTGTCCCTGGTCAACTCAGTGACACTGGCTTTCACCGCGCACTTGTCAGTGAGGCAATCCTGAACACCGCATCTTCTGGCAACTTTCGAATCGAACACATTAATTCACTCGCGCCAAATCAGTCAACGGACAACCACTCCACGGAACGCTCCATTACCGTTGACCAAAGCACCGACTCTGTGATTGTGAACAACGCGATCATGCTCAAGTGGCAGATCAACGCCACCACATCACCTGCTCCTTCCCGCTTACGCGCCCTAAGCACCCAACCCGTAACCCCATTACCCATTGCAACGATTGAGTGGACCGATCCAAGCAGCGGTGAAGTTCTCACCCTGGCCACCGCCACAGAGTTCATCCCCGATTCCCGTGATGGCTGGGAGTGGGCGGTCGAGTTAGTTCGTTCTTATGCCCAAGGCTCCGGTGTTGATGCAATCACACCCTTCGCACGCATTGGCCAGATGACCGGTGAAATGCACGTCGCCCTAGCGCGCACCGAAATCAAGGAACTAAACCACGACCGCATTCAAGAATTCCTCGATAGTGCATTAGCCGATCTAAACACAGCATGTGAAATTGTCGATGGCGCCGAAGGCGAGCGTCTGCGCACACGACAGGCCGCAATTCGCGAGCGACTCAATACACTCACCACCGTTGATCACACACCAGCAATCAACACCCACGGTGATTTTCATGTAGGTCAAATAATCGAGTCACCGGCGGGGGAGTACTACATCGTTGACTTCGACGGCAGTCCTATCGCATCTCCGCTGGAACGACTCGCGAAGCAACCGGCGGCTCGTGATATTGCCAGCATGTTGGCTTCTATCGACCATGTTGCTCGGGTAGTGAATTACCGAACCGAAGGCCTCGAACCCCAAGCAGCCCTGATCTGGGCAGCGCACGCCCAAGAGATATTCCTCCTCGAATACAAAGATGTTCTTCGACGTGAAGGGTTAATCACGATTCTTGACGAACGACTTATTGAACCGTTTATGCTTCACCAGGAACTTCGCGAATACATCTACTCAGTGCGTCACCTCCCGCATTGGCGCTACGTACCTGATTCAGTCATAACATCAATGTTTCCTGACGCGACCCAGAACAAAGGAGCTATCTAGTGGATCCGGTTCTCTTTCGCGCCGACCTTGATCGCAAACCCGAGGTCCTCAATCAATTAGCCGATCACCTCACCGCATCAAACCCGTGGTCAGCGACTGCCATCACAGCAACGGATCGCATTGTGTTCCTTGGCATGGGCTCCTCCCATTACGCCAACGCTATTGCCGCTGCGCGACTACAAGCCCAGGGAATAAATGCGGTCGCAACCCTGGCCAGCTCCGACCTTCTCCCCAAGGTCGACTCCAACAGCGTAGTGATTGTTGTCTCCGCCAGCGGCACTTCAGTGGAAACAGTTCATGCCGCCCAGCACTACTCCGGCGCCTGCCGCACCATCTCACTCACCAATGTTGAGTCATCACCCATCGCAGACTTATGCGACATCCACATCCCCATCAATGCCGAACCCGAGTTGGGTGGGGTCGCCTGCCGTTCCTACCAAAACACAATTGCCTTACTACTCTCGCTACAGCAACACCTTGCCCCGCAATCCATGACCAGCTCAGTTCCCGAACTTGTGCGCATGTCAGCCCAAGCATGTGCCGAAATTCTCAAGACTTCAGAGCAATGGCTACCCGCAGTATCGGAATTACTCCTTGGTCCAACAGGCACCGCATTTGTTGCCCCGGCCAGTCGTTTCTGTAATGCCCAACAAAGCGCCCTCATGTTGCGTGAAGGTCCGCGCCTTAATGCTGTGGGGTGTGAAACGGGGGACTGGTCCCATGTTGACGTCTACCTCACCAAAACAACCGACTACCGCATGCTGCTCTTCCCGCATTCCCCGTGGGAGCCGGCACTGATTGAGTGGTGCGAGTCCCGAGGCTCCACCATCGTCTCAGCCGGCGGTGAGCTACCAAACGCCAAGTTCACCATCCGCTACCCGCATGACACGATCGAAGACGTTCAACTTCTCACCGAAGTACTCATAGCCGAACTGGTTGCAGTTCGTGCCTGGTCATCCCAATCGAACTAAGAAGTGAGAATTTCCATGATCCCCTCATCGAGACGGCTCATCTGATCACAACTACCATGTATATTTAATGTCTGCTATTATATTTACATGGTAATTGAGCGCTGGGCAAAACCACTCCTCGAGCAAAAATTGCAAAGTTTCCCTGCTGTTGCACTGCTGGGCCCACGTCAAATAGGAACGACGACTCTGGCGTTGGAAATCGCCGCCGCGCAGGGGGGAATGTATCTAGACCTGGAGCGGCCCGCGGATGCCAACCGACTATCCGAACCTGATGTATATCTGCGGAGTAAACTCAACGATTTCCTGGTGCTCGATGAAGTCCAGCGGAATCCCCAATTGTTTCCCGTTCTCAGGGGGGTGATAGACGAACAGCGCCGAGTGGGAATCCGAAACGGATCATTTTTGCTACTTGGGTCAGCATCTCAGGAATTAGTAGGTGCAGCGAGCGAGAGTTTGGCTGGACGCCTCGCATTTGTCGAGCTCACGCCAATCACACCTGCCGAAGCCGCGCCCACCGGTGTCGATCAGGATCAAGTGCTCATCCGAGGGGGGTTTCCTGACAGTCTGCTTGCGCAAAGCGACTCCACAAGTTTGCAATGGCGTCAAGCATTCATTAGGTCATTCCTTGATCGTGAAGTTCCCATGTTCGCCCCTCGAATCTCAACCGAAACTCTCTCGCGACTATGGCAAATGATTGCTCACAGTTCCGGCGGCCTACTCAATTCCGCAAATCTTGCCGGCTCGCTAGGAATCTCAAATCCAACAATCGATCGGTATCTTGATCTGCTTTCCGAGCTCGGCATGATCAGGCTTCTGCGACCCTGGTCAACAAATGTTGGGAAACGAGTGGTCAAAAGCCCGAAAGTGTTTATCCGCGACACCGGGATTGCGCATGCCCTCTTGGGTATTGCGACTCTCGATGAACTGCGCGGACACCCCGTAATCGGATCAAGTTTTGAGTCGCTCGTGATCGAATCCGTGATCACTTCTATCTCAACCAACCTGACCTCCACCTCTTGGGAGCCCTACTTTTACCGGACCTCAAATGGGGCAGAAATTGATCTCGTGCTGACCAAGGGTGGCAAACCTGAAATCGCAATCGAGGTCAAGAATTCATCCACTCCCAAACTCACACGCGGGTTTCACACAGCACTACAAGACCTTGACATCACGAGGGCCTACGTCGTGTACTCCGGCACCGAGCGTTACATCATGCAACACGGTGTTGAAGCAATTTCCCTCATAGATTTACAAAACACCTTGCGCATTGCTTGAGTAGAAGGGCCAATCTCACACCACAAAAACGTCCCCTTCACGTGTGCACGCGCGCGCTCGTCTTTTAGCACCCCGTAGGGGTGCTTTGAGTTGTGTCAGGGTTCAACAAATTCGTTGAGCCAGATAAAAACTGACGAAAGGAACGTTATGCCCAACGGCGGATACCCCAGGCACCTGATCACCCCACTCGGTGTTTCAGGAGTAGAAATCGTGACTTCTGGTTGGAATGTCACTGCAAGACGCAGACATGAAGAAGGGTTCTAGTATCGACCTATCACTTGCTGTACTGGATGGGATTCCAAGATGAGGAACAGCTCAAGTCCATCCGGCAAAGTCTGGAGCGCAAGGGATTCAAACTCAATCCACACTACAACAAGAACGGATGTCTCTACGACTACTAACCAAAATGCTGGAGATTTGAGGAGGCCCAGCCAATTGGCTGGGCCTTTCTCTCTAGGCGAGGTTTATGGTCAGGGACCAAGAGGCAACAGGGCACCAACAAGAAACGTGAACACCAGTGACAAATCAAGGCTGTCAGACCCCTACATAAGAATGATGTCCAGAGAAACAACTCAAGGGGGAAATCATGCGACCGCAGCCACGACCAAAAACCTGTTCGCGTACGGGTAAAAAGCGTTGGCCCGACCACAAGAGCGCAGTTCAGGTTCTCCACCACGCCAGTATTTCCCGCACCCGCGCCGCCGAATTCGGCACGCAATCACACCGCAGTGAAATCCGCACCTACCCGTGTGATGCCTGCGGCGGTTGGCACACCACCAGCCGTAAGTCCATGGCAGCTGCAGCCTGATCTTTCAACGTTCGGACTGCAGGAACAGATCAGCAATAGGCTCTATGAGCGCCGGCGGCTGAGCAGCCGATCAATCGCCCAATAGATCAATCCCAGAACGATACCCAGAATTGCAACACCACAAATATTGGTAATGGCAGTCCCTAATCCGAGTTCCTGGGCATTTAAGAAGCCGTACGGGTATGCATCAATGATTGCACCACGAACCATGGCATACACCGCCCACAGAATTGGAATAATCAAGGCCGCGAAAACCATCCAGAGGCGGAACAACCCCCGCGGTCCGATAAGAAGCCACACCACCACGGTAAGAATCGGAATGATGTAGTGAAGGAGAGCATTACTTACGATCTGCAGACCTTGTGGATTGGCGTCTGCGGCGAGGAGCAGGTAGTAGACGAGGCCGGTCACCGAAATCATGACCAAGGAGTCCATGCGAAGGGTGGCAAATACTGCTCCATGCCGATTTACATTGCGGGCCAGCATGGTGAGAACAATTGCCACGATGATGTTGCTGAGATAAGTAAAGTAGCTAAAGAAATCAATCGTCCGACCAACAAGACCTTCGATGCCTTCAGGATTATTTCCATAGGCAAAGGGTTCAACCACAGCCTCGGGGTAGACGTTAAAGACGTTGAGCACGAAACCCAGACCAACGGCAAACCATGAAATCGCAGCGGTGATCGCGAAGATGCGAGACTTTGTCATTCCGAAACCCTATATGTTGCAATGACGTCCACGAGTGAACTTGTCCTGATTAGCCCTCCAAATGTGTGGGTGCTTGCTCGCGCAGCCACTTCTCAAACGCCTTGTTATTAAGCACGGCACCACCACGACGACTGCGCACCAAAGAAATAGCGTCATTTGCTGACATGCCATCAAACATCAATACAAGCACAGTGACTAGCCCTGATCGATTAACGCCTTGTTGGCAACGAATGAGGACACTTGCGCCAGAACGCCACTCCTCCCATCCATATCACGCTAGCCGTAAACATGGAGTTATTTGATCGTCAGAAATATCGTCATCAGGGAACCCATAACGCAACTCAACAACACCCCACGGTGCGGGCTGAGCATCCGCATACAAGGTGATGATGAGGTCATGTGGGTTATCAAATGAGTAGTGATCCTCTTCAAGGGGCTCGCCAAGGTGTTCCTGCTCAGTAAGCCCACCCATCCAAAGTCGTGGCAAGATCTCACTAGCAGTAGCTGTAGGAAACCAGTCAACGTCCAACTTCAACGCCCCTCCACATCAGCATTATCAATGCCCAACACATCACACCACGAGACTATCCCAGAGCGGCACTCTCATTTTCTCGTTCGGGATGTGGGGAAGTGGTGACGGATTAAAGCCGTCACCACCTGACTCACCACCAATCATTTCTGATCATGTGAAGCAGCCATCGAAGTAATTCACGTAAAGCAATGCTTGACGCAATTACTCCAACCCGTGTTAAGATTCGCTTGTCTAGGGCGAACCTTACGAGTAGGTCCAGCCAATTGGCTGGGCCTTTCTCTTTAGGCGAAGGAATGTTCATCCTTCCCATCACCCCCACTCCCCTCGACAAATTTCCCGCACACTTCACGGGAGGCGAGGTTTATGGTCAGGGACCAAGAGGCAACAGCGCACTAGCAAGAAAACTCAACGAACCACACGCTAATGCGCAAGAAAAGGGAAGGCTAGAGACAAATTAAGGTTGTGGACAACCGCCCTGAAATCTAAGCAACTAAGAAATGTCGGTCCCATGCAGCACTACGAGACGTGACACCACCACACAGAAAGACTAGAAGTCCCGTTTCTCGCGCGAGCGATCCCTGCGATTCTCATCTCGATTACGCCCGCGCAGGCCGGCTGTGGACTCCTCAGACAAGCTCTTGCTCATTAAGTTTGCGTCTTTAAATTTGATCCCACGGGCTAGCTTGCTCAGGTGATCGATCTCGCGTTGCAGGCTCACCCGAACAACGTTTGACTCTTCGGTGTCAGGGAGAGTCACCAGCAGTTCACCGAAGTTATCAATACGTTCTTGGATGTTTGCACTCGCTGCATCGGTGAGCCCCTTACGCAGGTTTTCACTGGCTTCACGCTGCGCCTTAGCGCTTTCCGTGATCAGGACAGCTGTGGTCACGGTTGGGTCTGCTACACGAACACTCGCCTCGTCACTGGTCCCCACGTTGACCGTGATCGGCCAGGTGACCTGTGATTGCTCTAGCGCGGGGAGGGAAACAAAGTCGAAGACAAAATCTCCAATCGTGTGCTGTCCAAGATTACCTATGCCGGGTAGTTTGAATTGCACCAAAAGTTCCCGCCGCTCACCCGCATAAATGTCACCGATCGGAATGACTACCACCGGATCACCGTTGCCATTGTGTTCCAACCATCTCCCAACGTCTTGCAGAGTCCCGATCCCGTCAACGATTGCTGGGTCATTGGGCACAATCCGCAGGAACGCATTGATCACACTCTTGTTGAGCAGGTCACCGCCTTCCTCGCTGAGAATCGCGATCGCGTCATCGGAGGTGAATGCGAACCGATGAGCACCGTTTCCACTCGTCGCAATCTGGGCGAGCAATGTTTCGTCATAGCCTTGACCGATTCCAATGGTGGTGGAGGTGATTGACTCAGTCGACGCGCTACTTGCTATTTCACCAATCTTGCTCAGGTTTTGAATCCCCGAGTTCGCGTGTCCATCAGATAAAAGAATTACCGATGCTCCAGTCCGCTGCACGTTGCGTCGGGCTTGATCCAAACCAAGAAGGTAGCCAGCGCTCAGATCGGTGTTTCCACCAACATTCAGCGACTCAATGAGATTGTGCACCACCGCAATATCGTGGTCGCGGATTAATCGCGTGGGAACATGAATGCTCGCTTGGCTATCAAAGGTCACCAACCCGAATACATCTTGGGGTTTCATGCGATCCACCAAAGTGTGTAGAGCCTGCTTGCAGGAATTCATGGGTTCACCCGACATGGATCCAGATCTATCCAGGACTGGGACTAAGCATTCCCCTGGCCGAGCAGCATCATTCTCGCTGATTGGTGCGTCAAAGGCAACCAGTGCGGTGAGGGTGTCTTCAGTTTGGAGGGCGACAACATCAAAATCAAAACTGCTTGTTACTTTCATAAATACTCCCAAGAATTAGTTGTGCTGTGGAAAAACCCTTCCGAACCCGTGATGCAACACCGTTACAACGGTTCCAACGCCGTCGAGAGGTTGAGCACCACTTCCCGCAGCGGGATTAACAGATCCTTAGGTGCCCCGCGTAATTCGAATGCCGCAAGCAGCGAGGTGTAGTACCACGCGATTTCCTCACCTGACGCATTGAATCGATTCATGGTTTCGACACCATCACGTTGAATATCCGTCCAGATTGCGCGAGCGTTGTGCAGTTTGTCCGCGCAGGAAACCAAAATAACATCCATTGAAACACCCTGTAGGTGTGCAATGTATTCCTCTTTCCTTTCCCGCCAAGGAGCTTTCACTGTTGGATCTTGAACCAGGGAATCGCTGCACCCCCGAACAATTGATGCCACTCGCGGACCGAACATTGAATCTATCTCCTGTAACCGTGGCTCTCCTCCGCAATCCTCGGCAGCGTCATGCAACAGCGCGGCGATCGCCTGGTCTTCATCACCTAATGCTTCGAGAACCAAAGATGACACCCCCAGCAGGTGACTCATGTAAGGGATCGTTGTCCCTTTACGTGTCTGTCCTTCGTGCAGACCGGACGCGTAAGCCACCGCCTCGAAATACCGAGCGCTTAACCGCACATTCGGCTCCGTTTCGAATTCACTGTTCTTTTTTGTGTCATTGTTTTCCTCCCCATTCGCATTCATAAATGCTTCCCACACAGTGCGGGCAAATTCCTCAATCGCGGAGTCGTCAGAAAAATCCACACCCTCCGTGCTGAACAAAAACTTCTTATTGGCTTTACTCATAACACTCCTTCAACCTCGACCTTCCCGAGAGTGAACTCCTTAGTACCAAACTAAAGATGAAACTCGGGCTGTTCTTCCTCCGGAGCCACCGTCACGAGGGCGGTTGGCAAGCACCAAGCCAGAGGGCTTACCGGTGCTTTCTTGAACAATTAAAGAATCTCACATGGGTCTGACATTTAGGAGTGCTTTGGCCTCCTTCATCCAAGAAGCATTCGGAGCAGATCCCTGTTACTCACGTCACTGTCCACGTAAAGAATCTCCTGTTGCCGAGCATCGGAGTACATGACCCGCGTTCCGAAATACACCGGGTCTCCTGCAAATAATCCGCACCCCACCACGCCTGAACAACTGTGGACGGACCACGTGTCTTCATTTTCAGCTGGAACGCCAGCGGGTAACAACCGCGCCTGAGTCAGTCCGGTCGCCCGCTCAGACGGCCACGGAACCACCCGACCCAACGGATCGCGGGCAGCATTTAGCAGCAGGATCTCTCCCCACGTGGACTCCACCTCGCGCACCCATAATGCGCAATCAGGACACACAAACGGATTCAATCGAGGAGCAACACTCATGACCCATCCTTCCCCTCGTAAACAACAATTCAATTGAACCAAATAGCTCTGACATTCCTAAGTTATTGCCCTACCCGGACTGTTAAACGATGAACCAGGTTGCCTGGCAAGAGGGTGGCTTCCAGATCATTCAGTCACACGAGTGATTGAACCCATTAATTTCGCCACATTTGGTGCTTTGAATGCCTAAGCTGAACTTGTGTGGACCGTGGGGGAAGAGCAAGAATTTCGTGATGATCTGATCGACGCGGTTATTGCTCACGCTAATTCATCTGATGGAATGCTCTCGCGCAACGAACTTGGAAATTTCTCCTATGCCGGTAAAGACATAAGGGTTATCGATGTGCAGGGAGGAATTTGGAATCCTGGAGCATCTTGGCCATTCGGGGATCCACTACGGGCAACGCTTTCCATCAACACAACTCTCTCCGGTAAGTACGACGACCAAGAAATGCATGGTGGCCTCTGGAGGTATGACTATCAATCAGGAAGTACCGAGGGCAAAAACTCCAAGATGCGAAAGGCCTTGGAACTTCAGTTACCACTTTTGTGGTTCCGCCAACAATCCGCAGGGAGTTACGTCCCATACAAGGTATTCATCATTAGCGATTTTCCCAAGGAGCGCTACTGCTTGATTGCCCCCGACCTATCCTTAGCTGTCGCCGCACAATCAGAATCAGCTATCGAGCGCAAATACGCCGAACGGCTGATGCGACAGCGCCTGCACCAACCGGCGTTCCGGGCCCAAGTAATTTCCGCCTATGAAACGAAATGCGCAATCTGCGCTCTTGCCCACGGCAGTCTCCTAGATGCCGCTCACATCACTCCTGATCGCGAAGAGGCCTCATCCACATCAGTGACGAACGGCCTGAGCTTGTGCAAAATCCACCACACGGCCTATGACATCAACATTGTGGGAATCGACCCTGACTACAAAGTACACATCCGTGACGACATTCTTCAAGAAGTAGACGGTCCGATGCTCGAGCATGGGATCAAAGAAATGAACATGCGATCACTCTGGATTCCACCCGCCAAATCCAAGCAACCTGACCGAGAACGTTTAGCGGAGCGCTTCGCTGTTTTTCACAATCAATAGGTGTCAATCACCGTAATGGCACTCAGCCCGTTAGATTGGCAAACTTTCCTTGGTGGCGAATTGACAGCGTGCTGACCGCGACCCTGATCTTTTGGAGCATTTCGTGCTTCAGGATTCCCTAACTGGGTGAGTATGCAATCAATTATCGTCTGATTGATTCTCAAACTGCGATGAATCTTCCTGTGAAGACCCTTCATCAACATCCCGTGGGACAGATTTACCCATCGCTCCTTCCACCAGCAGGCAGAGCTGTTCCCGTCGACTAATGAAAAAATCATCAAAATTGTTGGCACGAAGGTATGTAGGAGTTACACAATGTGTTGTGAGTAAATCATCCAAGAGTGCACTCTCAATTTGAGCACGCTTTTCAAGAACTTCAACATAAGATGACGGAGCGGCACCACCAATTGTGCGATTCGTGCGTGCCGAGAGCGGGGTTTTATTAATTATGCTCTCGCGACGCTCATCATCAATGGTATTTGTCTCACACCATTTTTGGGGAAAGATGTGATGAACATCTACTGCAAGGTTCACATATTCGACCTTGTCGAACTCTTGGCCCTCCATCCAATCCCTAGCTCCATTACCCACAATAAGTGAATAGATTCCTTTATATGCTGCTGCCTGGCGAGTGCGCAATGAGTGCAATCGCGATTCCACGAATGTCGCATCGTTAACGGTATTTGGTGTTGCTGTAGAAGCGTCACCGACGGCCCACACGGGGACCTGCTCAATGTCCCTCACATATCGAGTTTCACTTGCTCCGCCATACAACTCACCTAAAATTCCACACCAAAACCAACGACCGATTTTTCCTCTGGGTCCGACCAGATCCGCATCTTTACCCATTATTGCTCGAATTGCAGCAAGTGGAACAAGTTGTTTTGGGTAGGGCAAGAATCGAGTTTCAAAAATATGTCTCTCCGCAAGGAAGATGCTCGTCCACTTGAATGCTTCTCTCAATGGCTCTACCCACTCAAGGTAATCATCAAGTGAGAGCTTAAGCACGTCCTCCCGCTTGGCGCTGATCGCTGGCGGTCGGGGATCATTGCTGGCTAGATTTCTCTTGCGCGTTGCCAGCAGTGTTAAAGCTTGCAGAAAGTCCGTGTTTTCTAGTTCAGCAAGAACTGGGTACGCGCTGAACTGGATCTGAGTCTCTTTCCAATCATCATTTAGCCTGAAATCCGTCCCGTGCTTTTCGAAGTATTCTTTGTCACCGGCGAAAGTAGCTGTCAGTAGCTCGAAAACATTGAGAGCAAGTCCGCCCGTATTCACCTTCTCGAATACGGTCGCCACGGCAGATTTACTGGTCGACTCGTCCAGCTCAATCGCCGGAATGTTGTAGGTATTCGCCGGCTGAATCACATTGGCATGAAATTGGCTGGCTTGCTCTTTGTCATCTACCGCAAAAAGCCAGGTAACTGTTTCTGCACCGCCATAGAGAAGCCTGAAGGGGAAAAGTCCAGCCTCGCGCTCCTTATCCGCTGTTGAAACATCTCTAACAATCTCTCTGCCAAAGTTGGTTCGCTCAATGCCGTCGCCGGGTACGGACAGCACTGCTTCATCTATCCGATCATCTCCCTGTAGGGCCAGCTCGATATCGATGTAATAACGCCGCATCATTTTTTTCCCACGACCATCCATCGTGTTCACTACACCGTCGCCGGTTAAAGCCTGCGTCAGCGATGTCAATCTTTGCTGGCCATCTAAAAGTAAAGAGTCCGCTGGAGTTCCTGGCTCGATTATTGCGCCCTCAATCGGACGTGGCTTGAATCGAATCTGCTCGTTGCCTGTTTTTAAAAGCATGACTACGCCAAGTGGATGACCGCGCAATATTGTGACGAGTAATTGACGGATACGTTCGTCTTCCCATTTGTAGCTCCGTTGAAAGTCAGGCAACTGAATCTTGCCGCTTGTCGTCCATTTCAAATATTCGCCCAATTCATACAGTGGCGTTTGGAAACCCATGTTCCCCCCTCATCTGAGTCAGTGCCCGACGAGGCACTTTTGCGTCCAATGATCTGGCCGCATCCGTGTAATTGTATCGACGGTCATAGTTTGAATATCGAAAACAGTAAGTCCGCCTCCTGGAAGATTCCTTATACCTCCAAGAGTAGAGAATTTTGATTCTGAAGCAAGTGTTGGGAAAGGTAGCGGAATAAGCCCAGCGGCGGCTAAACGTCGCATTGCATTATGAATATCAATTCGGTACCTTCTTATCATGAGCATTAAAGTTGCTGTCCGACTCCCCGCCCAATTGGTTAATTCGTTGGACGAATTAGTCGCTTCCAGTGCTGCCCTAAGTCGGGCCTCGGTGATTGAACGGGCATTAGTGAGAGAGTTGCGATACCAGCGCGTGTTGCAAGAAGTCGAGATATTCAACTCAGATATGGGAATTGACAGGGATCTCAACTCCTTGGCTCGCTTTAGCCGCAACGTTGCACTGAATGTGGATTAATTCGTCTCACCCATTTTTCAAATCGCAACAAGACCAGATCAATTATCGAACTCGCCCTAGTAGAGCGTTGCCAGAAGTGTAAGCGCTACGAGCCGAGGGATTCACTCGAAGCGAACTCTCCTCAATAAAAAGGGCAAGACAAGAGGTGTATTGTGAAATCAACGAAGGGGGCGTTCATTGATCAAAAAAGGGAAGTGGACATTCGGTCGGCTTTCGACAGATGTTAGCAAGTCAACTACAGCCGCGGGTCCTAAGCAGCAAAGCCCTAGTTCCAAGAGTGATTTGAGCGGGATAGAGATCATCCCCGAGTACCTTAGCGTTGAAGAAGCGATTAATCGAGGTCAAGGAATGGTTCTCGTGACGGGCGGTGCAGGAACGGGTAAGAGCACGCTCATCAAGTGGCTTCAAGAAAAACACGAAGGTGCCGTCATCGTTGCAGCTCCGACGGGAATTGCGGCTCTAACTATTGGTGGCAAAACCATCCACTCGATTTGCGGTTTTCCGCCAGCGTGGCTTGTGGACAGTGATATTCGTTTGAATCGAAAGTCACCTGTAAGCAAGGCGAGTTTATTGATTATTGACGAAGTTTCAATGGTCAATGCAAACGTACTGGATGCCATGAGTGACTTCTTCAAGATGAACATTGGTAGAGAAAAACCGTTCGGCGGCATTTCAGTTGTCATGGTCGGAGACTTATTCCAGTTGCCACCAATTATTAATCAGAACGTGAAACATCTTTTCAAAGAGAAATACGCATCCCCAAAGTTCTTTGCCGCAAAGTCAATTCGTGATTCGGAATTTGAAGTAATTGAACTGACGAAGGCATTCAGACAAACGGATCAAAGTTTTGTAGATCTTTTGGCAGATGTTCGTGAAGGAAAGAATCTTGGACGGGCTTTGACTCTCATTAACGAAAGGTGCCATGGGCTTGGCTCGCCCACAGACGGCACCGTCTGGCTTTCTCCAAGAAATGCTGATGTTGATCGAGTTAATCAAGAACGCTTGGCAGCCCTCCCGGGACCTGACAGAACTTACTCCGGAATTTTGAGAGGAGACTTCAAAGAGAGTCACCTCCCAGTTCCAGGCGACGTGAAACTTCGAGTTGGCGCTCAAGTGGTACTTGCGAACAACACTGCTAATTGGGTAAATGGATCAGTGGCAATCGTGGCTGAGCTCCTGGAAGACAAAATTCGAATTGTCCTTCACGGCCAATCCAAGGTCCATGAGGTTGTGGCTAACACTTGGGAGCAATTCGACTACGTCTGGGATTCAGAGACAGATTCAATACAAAGGGTAGTTATAGGCACATACACGCAAATTCCAGTTCACCTTGCTTGGGCTATGACGGTCCATAGGAGCCAGGGATTAACTCTGGATCGTGTTCACCTGGAGTTGGGACGCGGTGCCTTTGAAACTGGGCAAACATATGTGGCGCTATCTAGATGTCGATCTCTAGAAAACTTGACACTGTCTCGTAAATTGGAACGGAGTGACATACTTGTTGATCCAGAAGCAATTGCCTTTTACGAGGCTATTCGGGAGTAGCAAGCTATAAACCATCAGAAACACAACGGGGAGGCGGGGGAAGTGAGTTTCTACATAAACGAAAGCCTGAAACAAGGATCGAGAGAGTGGCTAGATTGGAGGAGAGGCGTTGTTGGCGCCTCTGAGGCGCCGACCATCATGGGGGAAAATCCATGGGCCAGCCCTAAGAGTCTTATGGATCAGAAACTCGGAATGGTTAAGGAATTTAGTGGTAATAGCGCTACTAGAGAAGGTCAACGGCTAGAAGAACCAGCTCGAAAAGACTTGGAGCGCCGTGACGGAATAAAGCTGAGACCCGTCGTTGTGCAAGACAAAGAGCTACCATTTCTCGCTGCTAGCCTCGACGCCCTTGACAAAACTAACAAACTAATTTACGAAATTAAGTGTGGAGTCAAGTCTTACGAAAAGACGATTAGCTCCAAACAAGTTCCTAGCTACTATTTTGCTCAGTTACAACACATGCTCATGGTTACACGGTTCGACTACATGTATTTCGCCGCATATCGACCTGATCGGCCACTCGTGATTCTCGAAGTTGATCGAGATGATAAGTACATTGCGAAGCTGCGTTTAACTGAGGAAAAGTTCGTAACAGACCTTATCAAGCGCGGACATAGTTGGCAGAAAACTTTCGTTGGATTTGAGGCGCGATAAACTTTATGGGAATCTGCTTCGATCTTGCTCTGCTCAAACAGGATTCCCAGGGCTCAACAACTAGAATAAGGGCTTGCCGATAAATCAAACAAAGGAAAATTGCGGTGGCAGATAACAATGCACAAGCTCTCCAAGGGGTGCTCACCAATATCCGGCAAGCTGCGCAGTCTGAACGCGACAAGGGCACGGCGTTTGAACGCCTTGTGAAGGAATTCCTTGTAAAGGATTCAATGTGGGCGGAGAAGTTCTCGGACGTCTGGATGTGGTCGGATTGGCCTGACCGTGACGGCCGTGGGGATGCGGGCATTGATCTTGTTGCCCGTGAATCTGAGACGAGTGAATTGTGGGCGATTCAAGCCAAGTTTTATGACCCTGCCCACGCGCTCCAGAAAGGTGATATTGATTCCTTCTTTACAGAATCAGGTAAGGCGCCATTTAGCCAGCGGATGATTATTTCTACGACTGACCACTGGTCGACGAAAGCGGAAGAAGCACTCGAAGGTCAACAAATACCCGTAACAAGGGTTCGCCTGATGGACCTTGCAGAATCCACGCTGGATTGGTCAACTTATAAGGCTGACCAGCCAAGTGCTTTGGAGCATTTCGCTCCGCGTGAGTTACGTGCCCATCAGGTGGAAGCATTGGAGAGCGTTTCAGAGGGCTTCAAAACGAGTGACCGAGGCAAAATGATTATGGCCTGCGGTACGGGTAAAACGTTCACGTCGCTGCGAATCGCTGAACACTTGGCAGGAGTTGGCGGAAGAGTCCTATTTCTTGTCCCGAGCATTTCCTTGCTGCAGCAGACTCTGCGTGAGTGGACGAACTATTCAGAAATTCCATTGCGCTCATTTGCGGTGTGCTCGGATACGAAAATTGGTAAGAAACAAGAGGACATTAGTGTCCACGATTTGCAGTACCCAGCAACAACTAACCCGATGCGTCTTGCCCAGCACGCCACAGCACATTCGGAAGGAAAACTAACAGTCATCTTTGCTACCTATCAGTCAATCCAAGTTGTAGCTGAGGCACAAGCCGACGGTTTACCTGATTTTGATTTGATCATTTGCGATGAAGCCCACCGCACCACGGGTGTAACACTCGCAGAAAATGATGAATCTAATTTTGTTCGCGTCCATGACGCTGATTTCGTTAAAGGCAAGAAACGCCTCTACATGACGGCAACTCCTCGGTTGTTTTCTGATGACTCAAAATCGAAAGCGGATGAAATCGGTGCGGTGATTGCGTCGATGGACGACGAGAGCGTTTTCGGCCCAGAGTTTTACCGTCTTGGTTTTGGTGAAGCAGTCGAACGTGACCTTTTATCCGACTACAAGGTCCTGGTTTTGGCAGTTGACGAGTCATACATCGCAAGAGCATTCCAAGAGCAACTTGCTGATGAGAACCACGAACTCAAACTTGATGACGCAGCCAAAATTATTGGCTGCTGGAACGGGCTTTCTAAACGACGGGTACTCCAAACTGGCCCCGACGGTGAACTGGAAGATCCCGAAAACATCGAAGATCCCATCCCAATGAGTCGGGCGGTTGCTTTCGCCAGAAGCATTAAAGACTCACAACGGCTGGTCGATATGTTTGGTGAAATTGTGAATCATTACACAGCAGCTACGGATGACCCTGACTTACTCCTTTGTGAAACACAGCACGTTGATGGAACGTTTAATGTGTTGCAACGAAATGAGCGGCTCGACTGGCTCAAGGCTGAATCGCCAGAGAACACCTGCCGAATCCTCTCCAACGCACGTTGTCTTTCAGAGGGCGTGGACGTTCCAGCCCTTGATGCAGTCCTGTTCCTAAACCCGCGTAACTCCACCGTTGATGTTGTGCAGTCCGTTGGCCGCGTAATGCGCAAACATAAAGATAAGAAATACGGCTACGTCATTTTGCCCATCGGTATCCCAGCGGGTATGACCCCAGAGGAAGCCCTCGCTGACCATCAAAGATACAAAGTCGTCTGGCAAGTACTACAAGCCTTACGCGCCCATGATGACCGATTCAACGCAATGGTCAACAAAATTGACCTAAACAAAAACGCCGCTAATAAAATTCAGGTCATCGGAGTAGGCGACCCCAACGATGACGGGGATGGCGAACCGACCGACACAACGACAGGGGTCCAAGAGGCGTTCATATTTCCCAACATGGATTTGTGGCGTGATGCCATTCTTGCGAAACTCGTTCAAAAAGTGGGAGACAGGCGCTACTGGGAAGACTGGGCGAAAGATATAGCCCAAATCGCAGAACGCCACGTCACCCGAATCCAAGCGCTGCTCGACAACAACAACACCAAACTGGAAGCAGAGTTTGACGCATTCCTGTTGGGTCTCCGAGGGAACCTGAACGACAGTATTAGCCGGGATGACGCCATTGAAATGCTTGCCCAACACCTAATCACCAAACCCGTCTTTGACGCCCTCTTTGAGGACTACTCATTCGCTGCAGCGAATCCCGTTTCCCAAGTTATGGAACGGATGCTGGATGCCCTGGATGAACATTCACTGGAAAAAGAGTCCGAGACGCTGGACAAGTTTTATGAATCTGTGCGGATGCGGGCTTCAGGCATAGACAACGCTGAAGGTAAACAACGCATCATTATTGAGTTGTATGAAAAGTTCTTCAAAAACGCCTTCCCTCGAGTGGCAGACAAACTGGGAATTGTTTACACCCCGATAGAAGTAGTTGACTACATTCTCAACAGCGTCCAAGCCGTACTCAAATCAGAATTCAGCACTGACCTCTCTACCGAGGGAGTCCACGTCCTTGACCCATTCACGGGAACAGGGACATTTATCGCGCGACTCATTCAGTCAGGGCTCATCGACCCGAATGCGATGGAACGTAAATACCGTAAGGAACTTCACGCCAACGAAATCGTTCTTCTCGCCTACTACATCGCCGCCATCAATATTGAAGCCACATATCACGGTGTTCACGGTGGCAAATATGAACCATTTGACGGTATCGTCCTTACAGACACATTCCAAATGTTTGAAGACGGAGATGCCGATGACAAACTCATATTCCCCATCAACAACGAACGGGTTGAAGCACAAAAAAAGGCACCCATCCGCGTTATCGTCGGCAACCCTCCCTACTCTGTTGGGCAGGGCTCAGAGAACGAAGGTAATAAGAATGTGGTCTACCCGACCCTTGATGGACGTATTCGGAAGACCTACACAGAACGCTCTACTGGAACAAATCTCAACTCCCTGTACGACTCCTACATTCGCGCATTCCGCTGGGCATCCGACCGCATCGGCGACCACGGAGTAGTCGCCTTTGTGACTAACGGTGCTTGGGTGGACGGTTCCGCGACGGACGGATTCAGGAAATCCTTAAGCAACGAATTCAGTTCCATCTGGGTATTTAACCTCAGAGGGAACCAAAGAACCTCAGGTGAAAAGTCAAGACAGGAGGGTGGCAAAATCTTTGGCAGTGGCTCCCGGACACCCGTAGCCATTACAATTCTTGTTCGCAAACAAGGACATAAAGGTCAAGCCCAGATTCACTACCAAGACATCGGTGACTACCTCAACCGCGAAGAAAAACTCGCAATCATCGATACACAAAAATTGGTCTCTGCTGGAGTCTGGGAAAGACTCACACCAAATGATTCAGGTGACTGGATTAATCAGCGCAGTGAAACATACGAGACCTATCAGGTTCTTGGTGACAAGAGAGACAAAACAGCAAAGCCGCTCTTTGATGTTTATTCCTCTGGCGTCCAAACTAATCGCGACGCATGGGCAGTTAACTCGTCCCAATCAGAATTGGCTTCAAATATGGCTCGCATGATCGACTACTACAACAATCAGTGCGCGGAATTGACTGAATACTGTGCACAAAGGCAAGTTCCAAGGGATGAATCGGCAACAAAGGCGTTCATTTCCAATGCAAGCGACCCCAAGAAAATTAGTTGGACAAGCGAGTTAATTAGGGACCTGCGAAAGGATAATCCTGCGACATTTTCAGGAAAGAATATTGTCACGGCGATGTATCGGCCTTATTTCAAGCAGTTCTTATATCTCGACCGGCAATTAAATCATCGGGTGTACCAAATCCCCCGACTTTTCCCCAATGTCGATTCGGAGAATATAGGAATATCGGTTAACGTTGCGGACCAGAGAAAACCTTTTGGTGCCTTAATTACCCGAGTAGCACCGAGCCTGACACTAAGCGACCCCGGCCACTATTTTCCCTTGTATGTCTATGAGGAATTGAGTGGGGAGGGAAGCCTTTTTGAGAGTGAAGAGTCTCATCGTTTCAGGAAACATGACGCCATAACTGACTTCACTCTCGCTCGATACCAGAAACAGTATGGGAGTGAACTAACGAAGGAGGACATCTTCTACTTTGTCTACGGCCTCCTTAACAGCCGCGAATACATTTACCGCTATCAGGCAGACCTCAGCAAAATGATGCCCCGAATCCCGCTAGTCAAGGATGTCTGGGGGTTCAGCAAGGCAGGCCGCTCTCTGGCCGAATGGCACCTAAACTATGAAACTGTGGAACCTTGGGAACTTGAAGGCTTACCTCCCGCGAACGCCAGCGCCGCATCACTACGCGTAGAGAAAATGAAGTTCGCCAGGTCGGCAGGTGACCACCCTAAATCGGCCATCATTGTGAATAGCCACTACACACTCGCAGGGATACCTGAAGACGCCTACCGCTACACGGTCAATGGGAAATCAGCTATTGAATGGCTCATTGACCGTTACCAAGTAAAAATTGAGAAAGATTCACAAATCCTCAACGACCCGAACCTCTACAGTGATGACCCCCGCTACATCATCGATTTAGTTGCTCGAATGGTGAGAGTCAGTATGGAATCAGTTGCCATCATTGACAGCCTGCCTAAACTTGAAATCATTGAGTAGTTTAGAAATGGGGATTCATGACAAACTTCGCAATCATTGATGTTGAAACAACTGGGTTCGGAAAAACTGATCGTGTGGTAGAAATGGCAGTTGTTGTCCTTGATGGGATTACTCTTGAAGTGATCGATGAATACGACACGCTGATCAACCCGCAGAGGGACATTGGTGCCACTCATGTGCACGGGATAACGCCATCCATGGTTCAGGCAGCCCCCACATTTGTAGAGGTTTCTTCGCAACTAGCGTCCATACTCAATGGCACGGTATTGGTTGCCCATAACCTTCCATTCGATGCGCGATTCCTTAGAACTGAGTTCTCGCATACTCAACTTAGCCTTGATGCGGGGTCAGGAGTTTGCACACTGAAATTGACCGGAGAAAAACTTGATCTTGCGTGCTCTCGATACGGGATTTCTTTCGAAGGACATCACCGCGCGCTAGCCGATGCGCGAGCTACAGCCCACCTTGTGAGAATGTTGGAGCTTCCGAATGAAGTGATACCCGTACATGTCGCGGGGGATTACTCAACGGCAGACTCCCGAACCCTCCGGAGGGACTCTGTCGGTGGCCTCATCATGCCGCTGAATCGGGTACGCGCCACCTTGCGATACCCCACGGCGAATGATCTGGCCGCCAGCTACTTGGATGTCGTGGACATGTATCTAGATGATCTCGTAATGGATGAAGTCGAATTACTGGCATTGCAGGACTTGGCTATTGACTATGGATTTGATGCCGCTCGCCAGAATGAATTGCACCAGGCGTATGTAAATTCCTTGATCGCGGCAGCTGGGAGAGACTCGGTCATTACCGTGGAAGAACATGAACTTATTTCGATAGTGAGCTCAGCATTAGGAACAGACTTGAGTGTCATTCCCATCCCTACAGAGGTCCCAAAGATTTTGTCCTTGTCTGGAGCTCGAGTCTGTTTCACCGGCAAGTTCACTGTTGGTGGCAATGAAATCACGAAGGAACAACTTGCTCAGATGTCCGCTGCCGCAGGCCTGCAACCCATTGGCTCTGTCTCAAAGTCCGGCTGCGATCTACTTGTTGCATCTGACACCACAACCAGTTCGGGCAAGGCGGGCAATGCGCGCAAGTGGGGTATTCCAGTCATGAGCATCGACGAATTTCTTGAATCAATTGGATCTTCAGGGATGTAAGGCATCGCTCTGCATGTGTGCGCACGTGTCACACCTTGCTGCAAAATTCATTAAGGGGAATAAAAGATCTCCCTCAAGCAGAGTCAAAGATCTGTCAGCGCCCCTTACTGCAGAGAAATTCTGTTGATACGCAGTACGGACTCGAAGCAACTCCTTTAGTTTGGTTAACAGGTTAGTTTTCTTTTCTTTAGCCGCTGTCATTCATTGTTATTGGGTGCGCGATATTCCAATCCGGGTCTGAAGATTCGGGTTGCAGCATGCCTACGGGCTAGCCCGTATTTCCTTCGTGTGGATTGACGAAAATCTACAATCTCATCAATCATGTATTCGTCGTTAACTTGATCAGCAAGGTCCCAAGCGCGCGCGGATAACGTAAGCACGGATTGTTCTGTTCGACCTTGCGCCAAAGATATTCGCGCTAGAAGAAGTAGGGTGAATGAATTGGGGCGCTCCAACGCAAAGGCTTTAGCGAGCGACCAGCGGGATGAGTGGAAATCACCTGAACGGAATTCGGCGAGTGCTCGCCCGGTCCATTGCGTGAAATCAACGGGCCCTGCGCCCAGATCTGTAGCTTCTTTCCATCGCTGGACTGCTTCTAGCCAAAGCGCATCAATTTGGTTTTTACTCTCACTCGAGTCCAGATCCTCAAGTTGCAGTGCCCAGCCTGTGCAGATTTGGGCAGCTAAGGCCTGATGCTCTGGTGTGAGTGCCCGACGTTTTTGTGCGTAGAGGATTTCTTGGTGAGCAATGTCAGGTTTTTCGATTTGAAGTAAGCGACGAGCATGGGCAATGAGTTCTTCGTAACTTTTTGTCTTTTCCACGGGCACTGCAGTGTAAAGAGTCTCTCCTGTATCGGAGTCGATAGTCAGCCATAGATCGCCCACTCTGTCCCACGGAAGTGTGAGCGCTTCATCGAAAGAGTGAAAGTCCAGACTAGTACTGTCTGCGGGTTTCCAACCCTCAGGCGCTGCAAGTTCACCTGGCTCGCGCCCGTTTTGCCACGTCCATCGAACACCGTCACGTACCTCAGTGAGAATCCACTGGCAGTAGCATGTCGGGCCAGCGTTCTGGTCAATGACGACTATGTCATCGGCTTCTGCTCTGCCCATTGACTCTTTAACAAAAACCAAGCCCTGATCCTGCAGCCGGTCAATCCAAACCTGCACATCAATCGGTGTCATGAACCCAAGGCGAGTGAGTACCCCGTCAGTGCAGAAGGTTCCATTGGGCGCATTTTCCTTGTAGCCCTCAACCCCTCCAGGCCATCGATTGTTTAAGGTCCAAACCCGAACGATCACACTGAGCGCATCGCAAACAACAGCCATCACATTCCCCCATACATCAATTTGTTATAAAACTGAATATAGAGGATTCGCCTGAAATTTCTTTATGCCCCCTTGTTGCGCTTACGGTCAGTTAGAGCGGAGGCACCTGCTGCAAGTCCAATGAGTGGCAGCATGAGGAGCATAAAGATCCAGTAGGCGACGGTGAGGACTATGGGGTCAACGATTATCAGCCAGAAGAGGCCGCGGATTGGATTGAATCCGTCGAAGTCCAGAAAGAAGAACGGTGCTTGACCACCGATGAAAGCTGTGACTGTTATCCAGGCGGTCCAGATCATTAGCAGGGTTCCTAGCGGGATGCCGACAATCAGCATCAATGTGTTGGTGGTGCGTTCAGAACGTGATTCCATGATTCCCCCTTGAGTTGGTGTGTTAAGGGCAGTCTTACTTTGGGGCCTGACACGTTGCCCCGTGATGTGAATGAAAATTGGATGCCGGCTCGTATACACCAACTAGGTGTATGGTTGTTCACATGGCTCGAACTAATATTGATTTAGACGAAGAACTCGTGCAGCGTGTGATGGTGAGATACCAGCTTTCGACAAAGCGCGAAGCAGTTGATTACGCCTTGCGTCACTTGGCGGGCGAGCCTTTAACGCGAGTGCAGGCAGCCGAAATGCTCGGCTCGATTCCTGACTTCTCGGTACCCACGGAAAGCGGACCGCCACCTTGGGACGCTGACCATGATTCTGATTGACACGTCAGTCTGGATAGACCTGCTGCGAGGTGTTGGGCGCGGGCCAGAGCTTGCCTCGATGTTGCGCTCCGATACGCCCTTGGCATCAACCGAACCAATCCTCATGGAACTTCTTGCCGGCACCCGTAATGAGGTTGAGTACACCAGCGTGCGTCGGCTGGGAACTTCCGTTGGTTGGCTTCCTATTGACCCAGCGACAGATTTTGATAGTTCGGCTCAGATCTACGCTCATTGCCGTCGAAATGGGATTACTCCAAGGGGACTCATCGATACGTTGATTGTTGCGATCGCTTTGCGTACGGAGTGCTCTCTTATGACGAGCGACCGTGACTTCACCGCAATGGGAACCTTGGTGCCGTTGGAACTGGTGTAGTCGTGCTCTATGCATTAAATCAGTTTAAGCACGTCACGTATGGCATTATCCGAATTACCGCCGCAGAGATCGAGCAATTTGCGCCGGTCTTTGAATCCGGACGAACCTTCTGCTGAACACGGCTGAAGGTGGCAGACTGGTGTTGCTCAACCAGTTGGAGCACATCGAGGACGAAAAATAAGGAAAGCCGATGAAAAGAATATTTCCCATCGCATTACTTGCCGCAGTTGCCATGGTTATGCCACAGATGGCATCACCGGCTTGGGCCCACACACCGGTGGTTTTGCTTGATAGCGACACAACTCCTAGCGCAGGTCCTTTGCTCGTTGATGGCACGATCTCATTTGCTATCCAGGCGTCCTTCACCAAATCAGGTCAGAAGAAAGCTTTCCGCGCAGCACTCAAAAAGGGTGAAGAGTTAGTCGTGGAATATTTGATTGTGGATAAGAAACCAGAGAACGCGATGAAGAACACACAACTGCCACGGTTGTTGGTCACCTCGCCTTCGGGGAAGAAAATGACAATTAAATTCAACGAACGCACCGATTTCTACTACGCGTCCCTTAACACCAACTTTATTTATCTCGCTCGTTACCGGGCACCTGCCGAAACCGGCGTCTACCAATTCGTGGCGACATCACGTGCACCGGCTGCCGTTGTTTTAGTAGTGGGCGAGAAAGAGATTCCAGGGGAAGTGCGGCGTTGACTTCTTGGGGAGTTAACCGGCTAACCTGCTCCTACGGGTGATTTCGCCGCGATCTCAACACTCTTCATCAATAGCAAGATTCGGTTGCCGGTGTGGCAGCGGTAATTGAAACTGCGCCAGATGTTGGTACTACGGGGAACCTCGTCTTCGTCGCTGGGATGTGATGCGGAGTATTACTGCGCCGAGAGCGATCAACACTGTTATGCCGATTGCCAGTGATACGGGGAGCGGGAAGCTGTTGGTTGTAGAAGGTGTCGCTTCTGGGATTGGTGCAGGTGTTGTGGTCTCTGGTTGCGAAGGTGAAGTCCCGGCGAGAGTGACAGTGATTGATCCCATGACCGGGTGGCCATCGGCTGAGACAACCCGATAGGAAACTTGAATGGATCCTTGCGAGGCCTGTTGGGGCCATGCTGCGGTGATGCTGGGACCCATCAGGGTGCCTGGGCTTGAATCAATCACTGAACCGAGTTCATCAACGAATGCGATAGCGGTGGAACCTTCAAGAATGTTTTCGTTGAAAGTAAATGTGACAGAATCCGGCATGGTAGTTAGCAATGCGCCGTCGGCTGGGTCTGTTGACACCAATCTGGCATGAGCGTTGGCGTTTGCGGGAAAGAGAACGACACTGCTCACCAAGACAAGAACGAGAAGTAAGCCTCGAAGAGATCTCATGTGATCACCACGGAACCGGTCACGCTGATAACTGCACCGGAATCATCGATCAGTGTTGCTTGCATAGTCCACTTCCCGGGAAAGGGAAGTATTCCTTGGGCGGCACTGCTCGCAATTGACCAGGTGAGCGGTCCTTGCAGTCCGAGATGTTGCCACTGGACATTGCCGGTAACTTTTTTGCCAGGGAAACGCACCTGCGCTATTCCTGCGCGCTGAGTGTTTAACGTGGTTCGAACTGCGGGGACCGTGTTCACTAACTGGGATCCCTTCGGGGCGGGGATGACCCCTACAGCGAAAGCGATAGAGCCGTTGACCACGTGGCTGTCGTCTGATTCGACAATCCAACTGGCAGCGTAAAGCCCACGGGGCAACGCTGTTTGAGGTGTGATCTTGATGCGACTTCCATTAGAACTAACGGTGGTGGCCACAGTGGCTGTGTTGGATTTCAGTTCAATAGTTTGGGCCGTCACGGCTTCACTGAATTTGAGCGTGACGGATTTAGGAGAGGTGCGAACCACACTTCCATCTGTCGGGCTCGAGCCGGTGAGGCTCGCATGCGCGAGGGCGGGCACTTGCCCTGCTCCAAAAAGGAACAGGGCAAGTGCCATAGAGGCAATGAGTCGTCGCATTAGTGAGCGGATGCCGTCGCGGCCATGATCGTCACCGTTGGTGCCGGGTGCTTCTGATCAGATCCGTCACCTTTGACTTGAGTCCACGCCGCTGTTGAAGCGGTGTCGTTCCCGATGATCACTCCTGCTCGGCGAACTGTGAGCGGTCCAGTGACATCGGTTGAGGGCACCGTGATTTCGACGCTGCCATCTGCAGCAACTTTGGCCCGTGTCACTCGCGTGTCACCTGAGAAAAGGCTGACTTCCTTGTTGGCCAGACCATCAAAGAGTGCTGAAACGGTGGTGTTGCCACCGGCCTTGCTAACGGTGAGTTCTGCATCGCAGCGTTGCACCACGGGAATGGAAAGAATTCGTGATGCTTCATCTGCATTGAGGGTTGGCCACTTCAGGTTTACTCCAAAGTCATCAAACTCGTTGTCCCGCAGTTCTCCACCGGACCAGGTAATTGTTGAACCGGTACGACTGATGGTCCAACCCCCTTTGTTCTGTGGTTTGACACCTGCGGGATCGACCCCCGCGGGGATTGTCATGGTGACTGCATCGGTGGTGTCGCCACCGCAGCCGTGGGGTACGCGAAGGAACATGACCCCGTAACCACCTGATTTTGCTGTTGCGCCATACAGGTTTGCAGTCACGTGGGCATTTGCAGGGACTGCTGCTGTCAGGCTGAGTGCTGCGGCAGCACCGACAACTACTGCGATGCGCACAGCTGTTCGGGACATAAATGTAGACATTAAAACTCCTTATGAAATAAAAGACGATTGTTTGTTACCTTTGAAAAAGGATGAGCATCAACGACGCCGATAACTTGGAGTGTTGATGTAAGAGAAATCGTTACTGGCTAGACGAATAAGGGGGGTGCGCGCCCAGCATCAGTTCGCACACATGCTCTGAGGCACTTTGCGAGGGGAACTGACGGTAGTGAAACCGTGGAAGGAAACTCACAAGCTTGGACAACCAGCAATACGGGGGCAATAAACGGTCTGATCAACTCGGCAAATCGGTGAGAAATGCGATCAGCGTGTAGGACAACGAGTGCTGCAAGTAGGCCACCGGTCACGTGGAAGGCGAGCATGGTGGGCTCGGGGATAAACGAGCCACCGACGTGGGTGTGAGAGTGTATTTCTGTCAAGGTGAGCGTTACGTGTCCGAGCATTTGTAATGCGAGGAAGAGCATGAAGGCGTGAGTTTGGCGCATTCCCCGCTTCACGGGAATACACATGAGAATGCAGATTGCGAGAACGAGGGTGACTCCGAAAATACTGGGCAATGCCCCGGCAGCGGCGGTATGCGGGATGAGGGTGAGCGCGGCTACCGCGCCACCGAGAACCAGAGCGCGAAGCAGGCTCGAGGTGCCTCCGTTAGTCCTAATCACATGCAAAGTATATGGGCAGGCCGAGCCCGAACCTAACTTGTCCTCACTAGCATGATGGCTACGGTATTCGACATACTTTCTCTTGATAAGTGAACCAGGTGTTCGTCTTTGAGCACTCAACCCGAATAGTGAGTTATGAATATGTCAAGTCGTGCTGCGAAGGTCCTGATTACGGGCGTTATGACTTTGGGCGTTTTGGTCGCTGGCACGGTTCCAGCAAATGCTGAACCAGATGCACCGCTCACCCTGAGTTCGGTCGCACCCAGCGATGCCGGGATTATCGCCGCATACAGTTTGACGGCGCCGGTGGGAATGACTCGATCTGGTTTGGTTGCGCGTGCGGTTGTCCCCATGGGTAATCCTTGTCCACTACTTCGAACAACACATGCAAAGGGTGTTAACAAGCGGACTCCAATGATTGAGCGAGTCGCGCCGGCAACGACGTACGGTGCATTTGCATCCTTGCGTTCGTGCAGCGCAAAGATTCCCTTCGGTGCTATTAGCGCCACCGTTGGTGGGCGCTCTATTCCGGCCTCGATGCCTAAAGAGACAGATCGAATCGCTGTGTTCGGGGACACTGGTTGCCGACTCAAGGGCACATGGGATCAGGCCTGCAATAACCCTGAATCATGGCCACTTGCTCAAATCTCGCGAAGCATTGCAGCCGAGCGCCCGCAGCTCATCGTTTATACCGGTGACTTTTATTATCGGGAAGCCGCATGCGGCCCAAGCAATACTGCGTTATGCGCGGGTTCACCTGCGCCCGGTACAGGATTACCGTTCAAGGACACGGCAACGGGGTGGCTGGCAGACGTATTCACACCGATGGCAAGTGTTCTTGCTGCAGCCCCAATCGTTGTGGTCCGGGGCAATCACGAGGCGTGCTACCGGGGCGGAAACGGGTACTACATTTATTTTGATCCACGTGATGGCACCGAAGGAACTTGCGCGCCTCAACTGAATTCAAGCGGGGCGCTTGTTAACCCAGCCGAGATGCTCAATGAAAGCTTTGCCGTCGACGTTGACGTGCGAGGCCCTGAAGACTTGCGTTTGGTTGTAGTTGATTCCGCATACGGGGAAGACTGCACTGTCAGCTCGATACTTCCGCAGCAGATCACTGCGTATCAGGCGGCGGGGCGACTTGCCGAGCGGGCAAATCAATCCTGGTTGCTCGTGCACCGGCCCGTGATTGGCTGGCAGGTCAGTGACGACTGCGGGCCAACCGGTGGGTGGTCCTCAGGGGATCAGCAGGTGGCGAGCTACGGGCTCCTTGATGACTACTCGTTGATCATCTCTTCACATATTCATATAGCGCAGGCGATGAACATTCCCGGTGTCCCACCTCAGGTTGTGTTGGGGAACGGGGGAACATACCTCGAATCCCCAGTACCATTCTTTCTCCCTACGACCGGCCCCAACTTTGTTCCAGAGATGGCTTATGGGGCACCAACCTCGGGTTGGTGGGATGTCCGCTATGGCTACGCGCTTGTTCGTCCTCGACCCAATGGAAACTGGCTATTGCAAATGAAGACACCGGATGCAACGTTGTTCCGCAACTGCGTGTTGGGATCTGGGGTCATGAAGTGTGACGCTCCTTAGTAGCGGTATTCCACAGGTAACGCATGGTTTTTCAATGACGCCGGGACCAAAAGGGGGCTTCAGGCCAACGTTGTTCGGCTGAGTACATAGCCGTTCTCAGGCTTTCATGCTCTGTGAGTGCGTCGAGATAACCGCGGTCCCATTCCGCAAGGTCTGTACCTACTAGGTCTGTGCCTACTAGGCGTCCAGCGTGCGCGGCCATCACCATTCCGGTGACCAAGCCTTGTGACGAGAGTGGATCAAAACTCGTGGCGGCGTCGCCGACAGCGATCCACCCATCGCCGTACAAATCCGCACGTTGAACCGTCCCTGCGGGATGCATAGTTACGGGATTGCTGTGATCTGGATGAATGTATTTCTTCATGTGAATTGTGTCTGCCAATGTTGCGTTAAAGGTTTCAGCTCGATCTGAATTGAGAAGATCGGTATCGGTGACCAGAGCAACGACACGCTTGCCCAATGGGAGGGGTGCCGTGTACCACCAACCGGTCGCACCCGATTCGATCGTTGTCACTTGCTCGCCACCGGTGTCAGCAACAGTGGCGACGAGGGCGATTTGATCATCGAATCGATGCGAACGAACTCCCAGACGACCAACAACGGCACCTGGTCTCCCGCTTGCATCGACGATCAGATCAGCGCGTACCTGTTCATTGATCATCCAATGACCTGACGACCGCTTCAATGAACTCAGTCGCTCGGCGACCACCCGGACACCAGCTCGCTGCGCGCACGCGCGGAGGTCTGAATCAAACCGGGCACGATCCAGATGCCAACCATGGCCGGACCAGTGGGTCATGAAGTCGTGGGTGACGAGGTCGTCCGAACCCCAAGCTGCCGTGGTTCCATATGCGATGTGATGGCTTTCTATCACGCCAGGGCCGAAAATTGAGGTAACCAATTCACCGCCACCTGCCGGCAACGCTTCACCCGCCCATGCCTTACCCCGGCGATCATCATGCAACAGGACAACATCGTGGCCACCACGAGCAGCAGTGACTGCGAACGCGCAACCTGCCGGGCCTGCGCCAACGACAACAATCGACGTCACTACGAACCATTGAAGACAATGCCGCCCGGTTTCGGGCCGGAGTAGGCAAAAGCCTCGGTCGTACCAACATCACCCGACATGGTCACACGCACGATCAGATTGCGACCTGGATTGGTCAGGTAGAGCCGATTCATCGAGTCGTATGCCACTCCCATGACGCCTCGAACATCAACTTCGCCGCGGAGTTGCAGTGGCAGTTGTTTACCCGTCGCGTCGTATCGATAGAGCGCGGGTGCGTTCGGAGTGCCATTGCCGATCCAGATCTGCTGATTGAGGTCGACGCACATTAAGAGTGGACGCGGGATACCGGAGATCCAGGACTGGCTCAGGATCGTGCCATCGACGGGACTGATACGCCAGATCGTTCCGTCTGCGGAACTACCGACGAGCAACATGCTGTCAACCGGATTGATCGTTATGCCCACGGGGCTTCGAAGCCCCGAACCTTTGGGCACAAGTGTTCGGACTGAGCCGTCAGGATTGACGACAAAAACGCGGCCGTCGTCCGAGTAGTCGGTGACGTAGAGGTGGTTGCGTCCCGCCATGAAGAGCCCTACCGGAGCGCCCAAGCCGCTTGCGTACGTCGTGACGACACCTCGTGGAGACACTTTGGCGATCGTGCCGTCGTCCAGACATGCGACGTAAAGGTTGCCCATTGAGTCACGAGCCATTCCCTCGGGTCTTGCTAATGCAGTGTTGACATGGAACTGTGATTCATCACCGTCCTCTGTGATCAATCGCAGGCTGCTGTCATCGGAACACCCAACCATGATGGGGAAGCTAGGAAGTTGCGGCATCGTGAAATATGCGCCGTAATCAAAAGCGGGCTCCTGCGGAAAACCAACGTTGGTCTCGACCTTCATTGTTTGAGGGAAGAATCCATCACGTGGCCCTGGCATTTCGGTCACCACACCCAACTTGTACCAATCGGTAATCATCGCATTGATGGAGACTTGTGATGTGGGGCCCGCGATAAATCTTTCCCATCCACGTCGACGTCGAAAAGCTGCGCGTCGCTCAGCGAGTGACTTGGAGGTGTCAACAACAATGTTGTAGTCGGCCTGCGCTAAAACCTGATTCGGTATGCGTGCCGGCCAAAATGTTGGTGACACCGGTGATAGCACTCTCGTATATCCCGACCGACACGATGCCGAATCGGAGTGCCATGGCAGACCCATCCACTGCCCGATTGCGCCGGGTCCCATGCGCGAGAGCGGTCCGGTGCGTGACAAAGCGATCTGCTGGGTCATCCACGGCCCGTAGTTTTCAACATTTGGTGTCAATTGCGTCCATTTCAGCCGTAAATCCGAAGTCCAGATCCACGGAATGCGCGCGAGCCAGGTGAACTCGATACCGGGGTGGAAAGGGCCACCCAGACAACCGCCGAGCGAAGCGCGATCGAGGGCCTCAGGTTGTTGATCCAGTGGAAGCTGTGAGATCTGCGTGGCAGGCGAAATGTCGTTCGCGGTGAAGTTTCCCTCTGCCCAAGATCGCAGATGCGCGTACTGAAGTTCAGTCACCGCCGTCCACTGCCGGGACTGAACCAAATTAGGTGGAATGCTGATTTTGTCTCCGTAGAGCGCCGGAACCAAATCCGGTTCCACATTTTGATATCCCGGGTTTCGAAATGATGAGAAAACCTGTCGTCGCCAAGATCGATTAGAACGCGAACCATCTGCCAATTTGGCCTGAAGGGGAGCACTGGTCCAATCGGCCTTCGAACCCCACCCGTTGGATTCAAGGAACCCTTCATTCACCCATTGGGTGTCTGTCAATCGGCGAAAGATCGGATAGACATCCAGCCAAAAGTTTGTGCGTGACGCCTTGTGACGCTTAGCTTTATAAAGAGCATTCTCGACGGCGTCACACAGGGTGATGATCCCTTCGGAGATGCTTGGCCCCCAATCGGGTGAGGTGCTCACCACATACGCGGGTGTCGCCTGCATGCTTTTACCGCCGATATTCACCCTCGCTCGCACAGGTCCGTCACACGTGTCGTCAATCCATCCGTCGCTACTCAAGCCGGTGAGCGGAGGAGCACCTGGGGCAGGCACGGCTCGTCCATCACCGGGCAGAACAACAAGACGACCGCTGCGGTCCGTGAATACCTCACCAAGATTAAGGGGCACTCCCAAGAAACTTCCTCCATCCAGTTTCTGGGGAGCAGCACCAGCACCGGAGATAACCCTGGGCGAAGCGTGCGCGATGAGTGTTGATCGATCGACTACTTCAGGATTGCGCTGCCGAGTCTGTGGGGGTGACGGCACATCAAATGGCTCGTCCGGGTCGTACCAAATCGGCTTTGCATTTGCCACATCGACGCGCCAGGTGATGTCAGCGTCAGCGTCCGTGATCTCTCCCAGAACATTTCCTTGCGCGTCGTAAGCGTAGATTCGAAAGCGTGCAGCCTGCTTCGCCATCGCACCGGATGCATCTTTGAAGGGCCCGCGTGGGCAAGTAGCAGGGACCTCAGGACCGAAATAAAAGGTATCTTGGCTATTTCCAACGCGCGCGAAACCAATACTTGGATGAATGGCGACGCGGGCAATGCGTGAGACATTCACACGCTGAGAAGGCGCGGCCTGGGCGGTCGACGCCGCTGACCCCACAACAACGGCTGCACCCATGACGCTGGCGGCTTGAATGAATTCTCGACGCGAAAGCATTGCCATGGCAGCATCTTTGCAGAGATGAATTGTTTGGGCAGGCTTTGGTCCAAATCAATTTATGGGTTATCAGTTGATTACCTCACTTCTTGATCTGGCGGTTGCGTTGTTCCCCACGCCGCCAGGAACCCAAAACCATGAGTGTCTTCGTTCCAACAATTCCCGGTCGGCGACGCAGTGCGTCTACTACCTCTTGTAGGTGCTCAACATTGGACACTCGGATTCGAACCAGTGCATCGGGATCGCCAGCGATTGTGTACACCTCGAGAACTTCGGGGACCGCGCTGGTTTCAAATTGAATTGCGTCTACTTGAACATCACCGGCGAATCGAAGTTCGGTAAAAGCTTCGAACCCCGTTCCTAGGTACCGATGATCGAGTAGTGCCGTGTATCCGCGGATGACACCTTCTGCCTCGAGACGATCAACCCGGCGCTTGGTCGCTGCGGGTGATAATTTGATGTGCTGACCGATATCAACCACCGAGCGTCGGCCGTCTTCAACCAGCAGGTCCAGGATCTGGCGATCCAGTTCATCAACTTCCACCCGTCGCGACTCGGCAAATGGTGTGTTTTCTTGTGTCATAGTCACTTAATTTACACATTTAGTGTGTCTTGTGCGGGAAAATTTAATTTAGTTGCATTTCGGGCGCTGGTGAGCGAGAGTTTGAACGTCTGGTCCCACAGTGAGGGGGTAATAAGAGGTGTCCTTTCCACCCGTGCGTCGGTCATTGCCCACACCTGAAGCCGAGGGCTTGATCACGATGGTTGCGGAATTTGCCGATGACCAACTTGCACCTCGGGCGGCTACAGCCGAAGCCACCGAGGAATTCCCCCGCAAAATTCTGGCTCACATGGGGCAACTTGGTCTTCTGACCCTGCCATTTCCCGAATCACTGGGTGGGGGAGGTCAGGGATATCAGATCTATCTCCAAGTACTTGAGGAAATCTCAATGCGATGGGCCAGTATTGCGCTTTCGGTGAGCGTGAATTGCCTCGCTCACCAACCAGTTGTTGCGTTTGGTTCGGACGCTATGAAATCTGAATTACTGCCAACCCTCATGTCAGGAACAGCACTGGGGGCGTATTGCCTGTCTGAGGTTCACGCGGGCTCTGACCCCAGTGCAATCCGAACGAGCGCAAAGCGTGATGGAAATGGATGGGTAATCAACGGAACAAAAGCGTGGGTGACCCACGGTGGTGCTGCAGATTTTTATATCGTCTTTGCGCGAACATCTGATGACCCTAGCCACGGAATCAGTTGTTTTTATGTTCCAGCCGGGACACCCGGCCTGACCGTTGGTAAGCGTGAGTCAAAAATGGGATTAACAAGTTCGCCGACTACTCTCATTCATTTTGATAATGCGCATATCGATGACACCGGGCTCACAGGATTGATCGGCGAACCAGGCGATGGATTACGCATAGCGCTGTCTGCACTCGATGCCGGGAGACTCGGGATTGCAGCCACTGCTACTGGTCTTGCGCAAGCTGCCCTGAATTATTCACTTCGATACGCTATGGACCGAGAAGCATTCGGTAGTCAGATTATCGATTATCAGGGGGTCAGTTTCATGTTAGCTGATATGGATGCCCAGATTCAGTCAGCACGTGAAATGTATTTGGCGGCGGCGCGTCTCAAGGATTCAGGTCAGCCGTATAGCCGGGAAGCGAGTATCTCGAAACTCATAGCAACAGACACGGTCATGCGGGTCACAACCGATGCGGTCCAGGTCCTCGGTGGCGCTGGGTATACCCGCGATCATCCCGTAGAGCGATATATGCGCGAAGCCAAAGTGATGCAGATTTTTGAGGGGACAAATCAAATTCAGCGGATGGTAATCGCTCGCCATTTAGTCAATGGCAATCTGGGAAAGGGCTCACGTTGATGATTGAAACATCTGTTGACCTACTTCAGGCCATGGTTCGAAATATGATCTTTGCTCGCACATTCGACACCGCAGCAACAAACTTGCAGCGCCAAGGTGAACTCGCTCTTTGGCCATCGATGCTTGGGCAAGAAGCCGCACAGGCTGGGTTGGCTGCCGCACTTGGGGACACTGATGTTCTCTTCCCCACCTACCGGGAACACGGTGTCTTGCTCTCCCGCGGAATTACCCCTACCGAACTACTCGGTCTATACCGTGGCACCTCTTTAGGTGATTGGGATCCATATGAATTCAATTGCTTTCTCCCCACGATTGTTATTGGGGCTCATGCCCTTCACGGTGTTGGATACGCCATGGGAATCCAGCGTGATGCGCAG